>JADFXA010000134.1 GCA_015233755.1 Desulfamplus sp.
AAAATTGATTTTATGTTTGAACTTGGAAAATATGAGATACCAGCAATAAACTATGATGCTGATGATTTCATGGAGGAAGCGGAAAGGATAATGGAACAATGATTGTTATTGCAGATTCCTCACCGCTCATAGCTCTTGCAATTATAGAAAAATTGGAAATCCTCGAAAAAATGTATGAAAAGATATATGCATCGACCGCAGTGGTTCAAGAAGTTGTGAGGACAGATAAGCCTTTTGCAAATGATCTTAAACTGTTTTTGCACGGCAGAACAAAAAACGTGAAGAACAAAATTGCGGTCAGGATTCTCTCAGGCGATATAGGAGCGGGAGAGGCTGAAACAATCGTTTTAGCATTGGAGAATCTTCCTGCTGTTGCTCTAATTGATGATTTGAAAGCAAGAAGATTCGCAAAAATGAATGGAATTGAAGTAATAGGGACAATGGGAATATTGTTGAAAGCCAAAAAAGAGGGGTTAATAAAAAAGATAAAGCCTTTGATAGCCGAGTTGTTGCAGCATGATATAAGAATAAGCATGAAAATAATAGAAATCACATTACAGGCAGCACAGGAGTTGTAATTATGTTGCACCTCTTGTAGGCAATAAAATATTTCAAGTCTCAACGTTTTATCAAACGTATTAACAGCTTTGCTGAAAAAAGCCCTGATATATTAAAAATTATCAACCCAATTATATGTACACATCAAGAATTAATGGAGGAGAAATGAATGAGAAAAATTTTGGAGGTAACAAGCATAAGTATAATTTTGTTACTGGTAGGTATCGCCTATGCTGATGAATGTGAGCCATGCAAAAAACTCATAGTCAGCGGAAATTTTGAATATCCACCACTTACATGGCAGGATAAGAAAAATCCTGATAAAATTATTGGATTTGCTATTGAACTGTTGGAAATTGCCTGCAAAGAGATTGGGATAGAAGTTGAGGGAAGATTTGTCGGTCCATGGGCAAGGACACAGAAAGAAGCCAAAAATGGAAATGTGGATATGATCGGAGGAATGTATATAACAGAAGATAGAAAGAGATACATGGACTATATCATTCCGCCGATTATCATGGATAAAACAGTTATCTTCGTGAAAAGAGGAGACAAGTTCAAATTTGAAAAATGGGAGGATTTAATCGGATTTAACGGCGGTGCCCCTATTGGCAATAGCTATGGAGAGGAATTTGACAAATTTGCAAAAGAGAAGTTGACTATAGAAAGAGTTTCAACACTGGTGCAAGCGTTTAAGAAACTCGAATCAGGGCGTAATAGATATCTTGTGTATGGACTTTACCCAGGACTTGCGGACGCAGAAATAACAGGATTCAGGAATAAAATTGACTATCTGCCCAATTCTGTTATTTCCGAAGGTCTCTATTTTGCAATTTCAAAAAAATCTCCTTGCAACTGTGAGAAAATAAAGGAGCATCTGACAAAAAAAGTAAAAGAATTTTCCAGCCAGAAACTTCCCGAGCAATTGATGGAGAAATACCTGAAAATATGGAAAGAACAGTTATAATTGACTATGAAAAGTGGTGGCGTTTATACCATTAAAACAAACGGATAAAATAAAATGAAAGCACTATTAGCACTTGAAGATGGAAGAACATTTCCTTGCAAAAGTTTCACAGGAGCAGGGGAGGCAATGGGAGAGGTGGTGTTTAACACCAGCATGACAGGGTATCAGGAAATTTTGACAGATCCATCATACTATGGTCAGATGGTTACCATGACTTATCCAATGATGGGCAATTACGGGGTTTGCCCAGAAGATATGGAGTCTGACAAAATTCAGGCATCAGCCTTGATTGTAAGAGAATATGTTGATTTTCCAAGCAACTGGCGATCTACAGGGACACTTGCAGATTATTTAAAAAAACAGGGAATTTTAGGTGTTGAAGATTTAGACACAAGAGCTTTAACGCGTCATATCAGAGAAGCAGGGGCAATGAGAGCTGTAATCTCAACATCAGACCTTGATCCTGCTTCGCTTGTGGAGAGAGCAAAACAGATACCACCAATGGAAGGGTGTAACTTAGCAGAGAAAGTTAGTACTGATCGACCATATTTTTGGAGAAATAATCGTCCTGAGTTTATAAAATTAGATTTTATAAGTGGGTGTAATCTGACTGATGTCTCGTTATGGAGATACAAAGGAACAAAACACTCTGTTGTGGCATTAGATTTTGGAATTAAATATAATATTATCAGGTGTCTTGAAGATGTTGGCTGCGAAGTTCTTGTTGTTCCATCATCTACTACTGCTGATGAGATAAAACGTCTTGAGCCAGATGGAATTTTTCTATCAAATGGTCCTGGCGATCCTGAGCCTCTACATCAGCCAATTGAGACAATCAAAGCACTTTTAGGTTATAAGCCGATCTTTGGAATATGTCTTGGAATGCAGCTTCTTGGTCTTGCAATGGGTGCAAAGACCTATAAGATAAAATTTGGACACAGAGGGGGCAATCAGCCAGTTAAAAACTTTGCAACTAATAAAGTTGAGATAACCTCACAAAACCACGGCTTTGCAGTTGATATTAAATCGCTGAAGTGTTCAGCAGCAAATGCGGCTATGACCCACATAAACCTTAATGAAGAGTCTCTCGAAGGAATTAAAGATGATTCATTAAAAGTGTTTGCTGTGCAGTATCACCCAGAGGCATCACCTGGCCCCCATGATGCAGCATATCTTTTTAGGCAGTTTGCTGATATGATGATCAAATAGGAGTTAAGTAGTGGTATCCTCGTTATTTAAGCTATCTATACAGAGGAGAATCTATTGGATTATCAAGTCTATATCCAAGATTATGGTTATTGGGCAATATTAATTGGCACTTTCCTTGAAGGAGAGACTATACTTATACTTGGCGGTGTAGCAGCTCAATTAGGATCGTTAGACCTTACGCTGGTTATGCTTATGGCTTTTGTTGGCAGTTTTTCAGGTGATCAGCTTTACTATTTCATTGGAAGATGGAAAGGGGTTGGATTGCTTAATCTTTTTCCAAAATGGAAGAGGTCAGCTTCAAAAGTAATGGAACATATGAGGCGACACCAAAATTATATAATTCTTTTCTTTCGTTTTTTTTATGGGCTTCGCAATGTTACGCCATTTGCTTTAGGAATCGCACGAGTTCGAGTTATACGTTTTGTTATACTCAATTTTTTAGGAGCTGTATTATGGTCTTGCTCATTTGCTACAATCGGCTTCCTTCTTGGAGAGGCTCACGAACGAGTCTTAGGCAAAGGGTTTGGCTGGGTGCTTCTTCTCTTACTTATACTTATAGGTTCAATTATCTGGGTCTATAATCAAAGAAAAAAAGAATAATTTACTTTAAGTTGGGAATTTATTATCCAGTATAATTAAGTGGTCAATTCAAGTTTTGCAGGAACTTTATTTAATTTTAAAATCAGGATTAAAAATATAACATGCCAAAAAGAACAGATATTAATAAAATTCTTATTATAGGTGCAGGCCCGATCATCATAAGTCAGGCTTGCGAATTTGACTATTCAGGAACTCAAGCGTGCAAGGCTTTGAAAGAGGAGGGATATGAGGTAGTTTTGATAAACTCTAACCCTGCCACAATTATGACTGACCCTGATACAGCAGACAGAGTGTATATAGAACCAATAACTCCTGAAACAGTTGAAAAGGTAATTGCAAAAGAGCGGCCTGATGCACTTTTGCCGACACTTGGCGGTCAAACGGGCTTAAATACTGCTGTTGAGGTTGCTAAACGGGGGGTTCTTGAAAAATATAATGTTGAGATGATTGGAGCATCTGTTCAGTCCATAAAAAAAGCAGAAGATAGAGAGCTTTTTCGCGATGCTATGAATCGGATAAACTTACGTATCCCCCAAAGCGGATTTGCAACAAACATGTTTGAGGTAGAGAAGGTTGCTGAAGAGATAGGCTTTCCAATAATTGTTAGGCCAAGTTTTACACTTGGCGGAACTGGCGGCGGTGTTGCCTATAATCCTGAAGAGCTTGCTACTCTTGCAAAAAGAGGTCTTGATGCAAGTTTTATAGGTCAAGTTATGCTTGAAGAGTCAGTTCTTGGCTGGAAAGAGTATGAGCTTGAGGTTATGAGAGATCACGCTGGAAATGTCGTTATTATATGCTCTATTGAAAATATTGACCCAATGGGTGTTCACACAGGAGACAGTATAACCGTTGCACCTGCTCAAACTTTATCTGATAAAGAATACCAGATGCTAAGAGATGCCTCAATTGCAATTATGCAAGAGATTGGTGTTGATACTGGAGGTTCTAATGTTCAATTTGCCATAAATCCTGTTAATGGAGAAATGATCATTGTTGAGATGAATCCAAGAGTATCAAGAAGCTCTGCACTTGCTTCAAAAGCTACTGGTTTTCCAATCGCAAAGATTGCTGCAAAACTTGCAGTTGGTTTTACCTTAGATGAGATCAAAAACGACATCACGGGTGAGACTCTTGCCTGTTTTGAGCCATCAATTGATTACTGTGTTGTAAAGATTCCACGCTGGACATTTGAAAAGTTCCCTGAAGCTGATGATATTTTGACAACTGCTATGAAATCAGTTGGAGAAACGATGTCAATTGGCAGAACCTTTAAAGAGTCTTTGCAAAAAGGGCTGCGTTCGCTTGAGATTGGCAGATTTGGATTTGGCGCTGATGGAAAAGACCCCGCTGTTGGAACTGTTTCAAGAACAGAACTTGAATATAGGCTTGCAACTCCAAATTCACAAAGAATTTTTTATATAAAATATGCTCTTGAAAATGGAATGACTATTGAAACTATAAATGAGCTTACAGGTATTGATCCGTGGTTTTTATATCAGATGAAGCAGATTGTCGATTTTCAAAAAACAATAGAGACGCATGGCGGCGAATCTTTGCAATCTAAAATCTCTTTTGAAATAATGGAAAAGGCAAAACGTTGGGGATTTTCAGACAGACAGCTCGCGCACTTAACAGGTTTTTCAGAAGAGCAGATTGAAAATTACAGAAAGAAACTTGGTATTGTACCAGTATATAAACTTGTTGATACCTGTGCTGCAGAATTTAGAGCAACTACTCCTTATTATTACTCAACATATGAAAAAGAGTGTGAGGCGAGGGTCTCTTCTCGCAAAAAAGTTATGATTCTTGGCGGAGGACCAAACAGAATAGGGCAGGGGATTGAGTTTGATTATTGCTGTGTTCAAGCATCTTTTGCTTTAAGAGAAGAGGGTGTTGAAAGCATAATGGTAAACAGCAACCCTGAAACAGTCAGCACAGATTACGATACATCAGATAAACTATACTTTGAGCCTCTTACGCGTGAAGATGTTTTGCATATTATAGAAAAAGAGAAGCCTGATGGCGTAATTGTTCAGTTTGGCGGACAAACACCTTTAAATCTTGCAACAGCTTTAAAAAAAGCAGGTGCCTCAATTATTGGTACAAGTCCAGAGAGTATTGATATGGCTGAAAATAGAGACCTATTTCAGGCAATGCTTAAAAAACTCAATATTGCCCAGCCGGCAAACGGTATTGCTGCAAATTTTCCAGAGGCTCAAAAGGTTGCTAAAGAGATTGGATACCCTGTTATGGTAAGACCTTCGTTTGTGCTTGGCGGGAGAGCCATGAAGATAGTTTATGAGCCAAAAGAGCTTGAAGAGTATTTTAACCTTGCAATATCAGCCTCCCCTGATCACCCTGTTTTGATTGATCAATTTCTTGAAGATGCGTTTGAGCTTGATGTTGATGCAATTTGTGATGGTGACCGAACAATAATAGGCGGAATGATGGAGCATATTGAAGAGGCTGGCATCCACTCTGGAGATTCCGCCTGTGTGTTGCCACCTTATAGTATTCCAGAAAATTTAATCAATGAGATGGCAGATGCTACCCGTGCTTTAGCAAAAGAGCTTAAAGTTATAGGACTTATGAATATCCAGTTTGCCATTATGAATAATAAAGTCTATGTGCTTGAGGTCAATCCAAGAGCATCAAGAACAGTTCCGTTTGTAAGCAAAGCTACTGGTGTTCCTTTGGCTAAACTTGCCACAAAGGTGATGCTTGGCAAAAAGCTTGATGAGCTTGGCCTTACAAAAGAGGTTATACCGCTGCACTATTCAGTTAAAGAGGCTGTTATGCCATTTGACAGATTTGACAAGGTTGATCCTGTACTTGGTCCTGAGATGAAATCAACTGGCGAAGTTATGGGAATTGACATGGATCTGGGGGCAGCAGTTGCTAAAGCCCAGCTTGGTGCAGGTCAAAACCTTCCAACTCATGGCACTGTGTTTATAAGTGTTCAAGACAGCGATA
>JADFXA010000135.1 GCA_015233755.1 Desulfamplus sp.
GACTCAAACTCCTTTTTAAGCTCTTTACCAGATTGACCAATTTTTTTATTAATAACCGTTCTATTACTCTGTGTCGTATTAGATGCTGCATTTAAGCTGAATTTATTTGACGAAGTTATCTCTTTTTTATCAATGGTTGAAGCCGAACTTGCTACGTAGTCCATCATGCGATCTGTTTTATCACTGATGCCTGAAAAAGCCTTTTGAAGGTCAGTGTTCACTGTATTTAATTCAGAAATAATATGCTTAAGCTGGGCTGCCTGAATTTTAAGAATAAAGTAGATTTCTGCATGCCTTTTATCTAAATCCTTCTTATAAGTAGATGAGTTTATATAAGAGTGCCCTATATTTTTGCCAGATTCGTCAGATTTATCGTAGCTTAAAAGTTTGGTGCAGTCATCAAATGCTGAAATCACATGCTCCAACTTTTGCCTCACAATATCATGAAATTGAATGCTCATTACAATTTCAGCTATCTTATTCTGTATCTCTTGTGAGTGATTAGCTGCATTATCTAAGGTAGTGTATGCCAACTGTGTTAGTTTTTCTACCTTCTCAAGAGCATAATTTACACTATTTTCAGCCGATTGAGAAAGAGTCGACAATTTTTGAAGATTAGCATTTATAGCAGCAAGCCCTGAAATTTGAGTTGACTCTACAGATTTTGAATCTGTGTAAATAATATCTGCAATCACTCCTATTCTGTGCGCAAGCTCTTTGACTTCAACTCCAAATCCAAGAAACATATTTCTTGACTCAGTAGAACGGCAGGACTCTACATCAATATTTAGTCCCACAACATTTAGAAATCGTGCGGTTTTAATTAAACCCGTGCATATTTTACACAATCTCTCAAATTCACCTGTGCCACTCTCCATGTGCATTTTATTGGCACTTATTGTTTCGTAGTAATTTTTAAGCTCTTTGAGTAGATCGCTTACGATGTTATTTATATGGTGGATAGAATTCCCCTCAGTCTGATTGCCCACAATATTGGCAGACCTTGTAATAATATCGGTAAGATTTGCGGAATCTGAGTAGATATTTTGCATATCTTGCCCAAGTTGAAGAAAAACAGGCTCAACTCCTGACATTTGAGCTTTAATGGTTTCTGAAAATTCACCTATCTTGGATAGCATTAAATCGTCTGGAAATTGATCTTCTTTTTCGTTCGTAGTAAGTTTCATAGTATCTGTCAATGCCTCCGGATATGTAATATCATTTTTCAGATTTAAGGGTTTTATTTTCGCATTTGTTAATTCTTTGAATCAAAATTCAAAATCAACGATAGTAGAATTCCTGCTAAAATACCTCTTGTGTTTACTGGATAACAAATGTTCTTACAGGAAAGCAAGTAAAAATAAGGTGTGGAATTCTTTCATTCTATATTTTTCTGATTATAATGGATTGAGGGGAAAATGATTTTAAACTGAAAAAATAAAAACCTTCTGTAAGATTCTGATATTTTTTTGCAAAATCAAGTCTGAAGTACTACAGATGATTTTTATTTGATGTTAGCCCAACAAACAGAAAAACGCCAATAATCATCAACATAGCTCCGCAAGGAAAGATAGAGTCAAGTGTGAAGTAATCCATTGCAGCACCAGCTCCCATTGAACCAACCATCATTCCAAGACTGTGTGCAACGGTTATAATTGCCATAACAGATGCCATTGCACATTTTTCGTTTCCCTTTATAAGCGTTAAAGCCATAAGTGGAGGCATTGATATTCCGCCACCAATACCAAAAAAAGATATTGAGAAAATAAGTTGTAAATATGATGTTGATTTAAAGATCATAAACATAGATAGAGCACAGATAATACCACCAAAAACTATCATTAAATGTCTGTTAAATCTATCAGCAATATAACCCATTGGAATCTGAAGAAGCCCGCTGATAAATACACCAAGAGTTACAAGAATACCAGTTAACGAACTTGAAATATCGGGTAACCGGCTTTTAACAAATATCGGCATAAAACACCAAATAATACCAATACAGCCGGTATAGACAAACCTGTATATAAAAAATCCAACAAGCTCTTTATCAAAGATAAGCATAGACCAAGGAATAGGTGGATTTTCTTTATTTTTGATATATTCGTGGTCAATTGAGGGTAGATATTTTAAAGAGAGTACAAGCCCCACAATAGAGAGCAGCCCCATACATATAAAAGCACCATCAAGCGACCAAAAATCATTAATCACTCCACCCATTACAGGTCCAATACTTAAACTTGCAAACATAGATAGGTTAAAGAGGCTCATTGATTGTCCCTCCATACCTTCTGGTGTTATTTCTCCCACGTAAGCCTGAACTACTGGCATAACCATAGCAGATGCAACTCCTTGCAAAGTTCGAATAATAATCAATGAAGAGACAGTGGAGGTCATAAGAAAAGCTAAAGATACCAATGAATATCCAACAAGACCAGAAATGATAAATGGTTTTCTACCTCTTTTATCAGATAACCTTCCAAAATATGGGAGCAAAAGGGTTCTTGATAAGGAAAAAGATCCAAAAATAAGCCCGACATATATGCCCGCCGCTCCCATATTATTTGCATAGATAGGTAGAAGAGGAACAACAATCCCAACACCAGTTATAGTTGCAAATATGGTGAAGAAAAGTGTTATGAATATCTTTTTATTGGCAGATGGAATGGTCATTCTGCCCATGCAGCTAAAGTTATTTTCCATTAAATGCAGCTTAGACAAAATAAGAGTGTAATGCTTTTAACGTCTTTTCTAAATCATTTTCCTGTACAAGAAAATAGAGTGCTGCCCTTGAAGGTCCATAAGAGATCATCTCAATATTGACATCAGCTTCAGAGACTGCTGTAAAACATCTTGCCGCAATACCACGATGGTTATGAAGACCATCTCCCACAACACTTATCAAAGCATTATCTATAACTTGCTCTGATTCTCTGTACAGTCTTGGTTTCATGTTAGTTATCACTGCATGTGCCTTATCAATATCTTTTCTTGATAAAAGTAAGCTAATACAAGTTTGAGAAGTTACAACAGATTTTATATTTATTCCCGCATCTGAAATTGTGCCGGCAATTTTTGCAAGTATCCCCTGCCTTAACCCTACACCTGACGCATAGACTTTAAGCACTGCAATATCTTTTGTGTGGGAAATACTTTTAACAACATTATCTGCTTGAACCGCAAACTCTGTTATAAGGCTGCCTTGACCATCAGGATTAAGAGTGTTCTTTATTGCTATGTTTATTCCAGATTTTCTAACAGGCTCAACAGTTCGCGGGTGCAAAATATTTGCACCTGAATATGCAAGCTCTGATGCCTCTTCATAACTTAATATAGGAATAAGTTTTGCGTCAGGTACAGCGTTTGGATCTGCACTCATAAAACCTTCTGTATCTTTCCAGATTTCCAAAATATCAGCTTTTAATGCAGCAGCCACAACCGCAGCAGAGTAGTCGCTTCCACCTCTTCCAAAAGTTGTAATCTCACCTGATTCACTTATGCCGAAAAAACCGGGGAAAAATAAGATTTTGTCAGAAAATTGCATAAGAGGCAGCACATTTTTCTCAAAATTCTTTGACGTTGCAGGCATATTTGCTGTTGCATCTCCAAATCTTCCATCAGTAATAACACCTGCATCTTGCGGCATAATATAGCCTGCATTCTCTCCTCTGCTTTTTAAGATTCCAGCCATTAAAATTACAGATAGACGTTCTCCATAACTTGCAATTATATCGTGCATTCTGGGCGTCAGCTCTCTTGTGAAGTTTATACCAAAATAGTATCTCTCAATCTTAAGAAAGACTCGCTCAAGCTCTTGCTGTAATCTCTCAAAGTCATCATCATTTTTAAGAAGATGACGCATTAGGCTGTAGTGTTCATCTTTTAACCCGCTCATTATTGCTGGAATCTCATCTTCGTCCTTTAATGCCCGCTCAATCCCATCAAGCAATTTATCCGTGATTCCATGCAAAGCAGAGAGAACAAAAACATTTCCTCTTCCTCTTTGCACAATCAAATCTACAATATTTGATATAACTTCATGCCCTTTGAGGCAGCCGCCTCCGATTTTTATTGTTTTCATCTTTTTATTTCTCTTAAATGTCTTTAGTAATACCGCCCTAAGCTAAGAGCTAGGGCTAACTTCATTCAAGCCCTCTTATTTTCAAGAAGGCTTACAATTTTCAACTCCAATTAAGAATAACTTTACCAGCCATACCGCTATTCATAACATCAAAACCTTTGAGGTAATCATTTACATCAAATCTATGTGTTATAACAGGCGTAATATCAAGACCTGATTGAAGCAGACTTACCATCTTATACCATGTCTCAAAGACCTCTCTGCCGTAAATACCTTTGAGAGTTAAGCTCTTGAAAATAACAAGATCAGTATTTAAAAGAGGTTTTTGTGCAAAAATACCAAGCATGGCAATTTTACCACCATGAATCATATTTTCAAGCATCTGGTCAAATGCAGATGGAACTCCAGACATCTCCATTCCAATATCAAAACCCTCTTTCATATCGAGCTCTGCTATAACATCTTTTAGATTTTCACGGCTAACATTTACGACTCTTGTTGCTCCAAGCTCTTTTGCAAGATTTAGGCGATAATCGTTAACATCAGTGATAACAACATGTCTTGCACCGATTCTTTTTGCAAGAGCAGCAGCCATAATTCCAATTGGACCTGCCCCTGTTATCAAAACATCTTCACCCACAAGATCATAAGATAGGGCTGTATGCGCTGCATTTCCAAATGGGTCAAGAATTGCTGCAACATCATCTTCAAGACCATCAGGTATAGGATATACATTTATTGCAGGGATAACTAAAAGCTCAGTAAAACAGCCAATTCTATTTACCCCAACGCCATAGGTATTTCTGCAAAGATGGCGTTTCCCAGCCCTACAGTTTCTGCATGTTCCGCAAGTAAGATGCCCCTCACCAGAGACTCTTTGCCCAACTTTAAAATTATGGATATTTTCACCCAAAGCCGCAATCTCACCAACAAACTCATGCCCAATAACCATAGGTGTTTTAATAGTTTTTTGAGACCACGCATCCCAATTAAAGATGTGAAGATCAGTGCCGCATATTGCGGTTTTTTTAATTTTAATCAAAACTTCATCAGGTCCATAAGTTGGTTCTGGAACTTCCTGCAACCATAATCCTTTTTCAGGTTTTGCTTTTACAAGAGCTTTCATTTTTCACCTTTTAGATATTTAAAATAGTTACAATAGTCGTTTAGCCTTTTAGATGTTCTAATACATTGTTTATTAGAGTATAACTGATAGCTTCCATGTTTTGACTTCTTTTTCTTTATTGAGCTTTAAGTTATCTTATTTTCAGAGATAAAGGCATATTTTTTTGAGTTTCCAATAATTATTATAGCGAATGCTACGCTTCTGCCAAGAGAAGTCTCAGAGTTTTACATATATGATAATATAAATAGAGAACTCCTTAAGATTAACCGCTTAAAACTCAATAAAAAAAGTTCTCATGGAACAGATAGTTACTTTAAACCATACTAAATGGGATTGCAAATATGATGTTCTATTTATTCCGAAGTTTTGAATCTATACACTTTTTTATGATGGTAATAGAAGAACAGGAAGGAGTGTAAATGTGCTTTATCTTGTTTTAAAAGGACTTATTGATATATTTGCTCAATAACTTATATAAAATCAGGAAAAGATCTTGAGAATGTCCGAATCTCTTCACGGATCTTTTTCACCTTGCCTGAGTCGCTGCGGATTTTAAGTACCTGATCAATGTAATCTGCTATCTGCTTCATCTCCTCTTCCTCCATTCCCCTGGAAGTAAGACCTTGAACACCGATACAGATACCGCTTGCAATATGAAAGAGACTGGCAAGGCGTTTCCCTCACTTTATCTGGAAACAGCAGGAGGAGGTCTTGCCAAAGCCTATCGCGGAGATAGATACCTTCTCAAATAGAGGCAATCTGTATGATAGCTATTGCAACACAGTTTTTTGCCAGTTTTTTTGCTTGGGCAGCTATTGGACGCTACAAAATAAAAAACCCTTGATTTCTCAAGGGTTTTTGTATGTTATTGGACTGCTCTGAATGTATAAATGGTAGCGGGGAGAGGATTCGAACCTCTGACCTTCGGGTTATGAGCCCGACGAGCTACCAGACTGCTCCACCCCGCAGTAATTTTAATAATATAGGTTAAAAAATATCTAAGGTCAAGACAATTTTGAGGCTCCTTGAAAATTGTCTGTTTGTAATCGCTCACCTACCTCCAAATATATTGCACCAGTGGTA
>JADFXA010000136.1 GCA_015233755.1 Desulfamplus sp.
AAACGTGAAGAGTTGATTGGCAAGAGTATCTTTGAAGCAAGACCTGGCATTCATGAATTTGGTCTTGTGGATACATTCAGAAAAGTTTTACGAACAGGCAAACCTCATCATCACCCGATAAAGCTGTATAAAGATGACAAGATAAATAAATACTATGAAAATTATGTTTACAGGCTTTCGTCTGGTGAAATTGTTGCTCTCTTCAAAGACCAAACTCTTAAAAAACAATCTGAAGATGAGATGAAACAACTTGAAGCTAAGCTTACTCAAGCACAGAAGATGGAGGCAATTGGAACTATGGCTGGCGGTATTGCACATGATTTCAACAATATTCTTTTTCCAATACTTGGATGTGCAGAGATGCTTATTGAGGATAGTCCAGAAGGAAGCACTCAAAGAGAATTTCTTGGAGAAATTCTAAAAGCGGGTCATAGGGCAAAAGATCTTGTAAATCAGATTCTCACATTCAGCCGTCAAGAACAACATGAAGTTATGCCGTTGTCAATTCAGCCGATTGCAAAAGAGATAATTAAACTCTCAAGAGCTATGATCCCATCAACAATCAAAATACATCAAGATATTGCAAAAAATTGCTGTATGGTTATTGCTGACCCCACCCAGATGCACCAAGTGTTGATGAACCTTATCACCAACGCATTTCATGCAATGGAAGATACAGGAGGAACTTTGACAGTAAAAATTTATGAAAGCAATAAAGTTCTTGCTGACACTTATGATAGCTACACAACTACATTGTTTAGCAACTCTGGACATTTGTCTAACCAGTTAAATGGAAGATATCTCTGTATAGAAGTCAGCGACACGGGTATCGGGATTGAAGAATCTATACGCAATAGGATTTTTGAGCCATATTTCACAACAAAGGAGCAAGGAAAAGGGACAGGCCTTGGTCTTGCTGTAGTGCATGGAATTGTTAAAAGTTGTAAAGGTGATATTGTAGTAACAAGCCAACTTGGAAAAGGGACTTCTTTTAAAGTTTATCTGCCTGGAATTGAGTTGCAAACTTTTAATCTAACGGAATCTTTACCGCTTAAAAAACATACAGGTAATGAGACTATTATGGTTGTTGATGATGAACCTGTTGTTGCAAAGATGTTAGGCACAATTCTTGAGAGGTTAGGTTATAAAGTTTCTATTCAAACAGACAGCCTTGAGGCTTTGAAAGTTTTTAAAGAAAATCCTGCTATTTATGATTTAATTATAACAGACTTAACAATGCCGGGACTTACAGGAGATAAATTTTCTACAGCTTTGAAAGTCATTAATCCAAATGTTCCTGTTATCCTATGTACGGGTTTTAGCGCAAAAGTTGCTAATTTAGAGAAGGGTGAATTTGGTATTGATAGAGTCGTTATGAAACCAATAATAAGTCAAGAGCTGTTAAAAACAATTAGAGAGCTATTGGATGGTTGATTAAAAACTCAATGAGAGATAAAGCTCTATAGAGCCACAATATTTAGCAGACTAAATATAATTATTCAGGCTCAGGCTTTTGTGCATTTACCTTTATAAAAATTATGGAGAAGATAAATAATGTTTAATAACGTAAAACTTGGGATAAAAATATACGGCGGATTTGCAATTATTATCTTGTTTGTGGCTATTGTGGCCTCTGTAGGGTACAAAAGTTTAGCAAGTGTAGTTGATAGAGTTGACAAACTTGATGATGTCAATTTGATGGTAAAGATGATTCTTGAAGCACGAAGGCATGAGAAAAATTATATTATTCGTAAAGATGTAAGCTATATAGCAAAGGTAGATGAGAATGTTAATAAAATTATAAAACATGCATCTCATGTAAAAGATCAATTTAAAGACCCACTTAACAAAGCACAAATGGAAGAAGTTATTCAAAAGGTGAAAGTATATTACTCTGCTTTTAGTAACTATGTATTGCTATCTCAACAACGGTTAGCAATTGAGGCAGATAACGATCAAAAGTTAAAAGATCTTACAAAGAAGCAGGAAGATGCTGATAATGTTATGGTAAAAGCTGCAAGAGATGCTACAAAAATGTGCGAAGATGCTACAGCAGATCAAAAAGCAAAAATGGAATCAGGAATATCTTTTGCAAATAGCTTTATGTTGATAACAGGTATTTTAGCTGTTTTGCTTGGAGGGGCACTATCTTTTTTTATAACAAGAGCAATTACAATACCACTTAATAGAGTCATTGATGGGTTAAATGATGGGGCAGGGCAGGTGTCATCAGCATCAGGGGAAGTTGCAAAGGCAAGCCAATCGTTAGCAGAAGGGGCATCTGAACAGGCGGCATCTATTGAGGAGACAGCATCATCTTTAGAGCAGATAGCATCTATGACAAAACGCAACTCTGAGAATGCAGGTCATGCTGACAAATTGATGAAAGATGCCAACGGCGTTGTACAGAAGGCAAATGAATCAATGAATCAACTTATCCATTCCATGGAAGATATTTCAAAGGCAAGTGATGCAATTTCAAAAATTATTAAAACCATTGATGAGATTGCTTTTCAAACCAATTTGTTAGCTCTGAACGCTGCTGTTGAGGCGGCAAGGGCTGGTGAAGCTGGTGCAGGTTTTGCTGTAGTTGCAGAAGAGGTAAGAAATCTTGCAATGCGTTCTGCTGAAGCTGCAAAAAACACAGCAGTTATGATTGAGGGAACTGTTCAAAAGGTTATGGGTGGTTCAGATTTGGTAAATAGAACAAATATTGCATTTAATGAAGTAACCCAAAGCACTACAAAAATTGGTTCTCTAATTGGTGAAATTTCTGAAGCATCACAAGAGCAGACAACTGGAATTGAACAGGTAAATATTGCTGTTGCTGAAATGGATAAAGTAATACAGCAAAATGCTGCAAATGCTGAAGAGTCAGCAAGTGCCTCAGAAGAGATGCACGCTCAGTCTGAAGTTATGCTTGGGCTTGTTAATGAGCTGGTTCTATTACTTAAGGGGAAATAGAATAAGCCTATAAGCTGCCTTCAATTTAATATTTGGCTATACTGTTTTGATTTACAGGCGGCTTGGGAAAAAAATAAATACCTTGACATAATGAAACATCTTTTTTAATGATGCGATTAAGTTCTTTACAAACTCACTAAATGATTTACTTCCATAATATAAGCTTCTCTAAAAAAACAGGTTATATATATCTATGACTTCTATGACAACACAACCCACATTGTCTGTTTACGATTTACATAAAAGTTTTGGTTCTCTAAAGGTCTTATCAGGAATATCTGTGTCTGCCTTTAAAGGCGATGTTATATCCATTCTTGGATCAAGTGGCTCAGGCAAAAGCACGTTTTTACGATGTATCAATATGCTTGAAATACCTGATAGCGGCAGAATTATTGTTGCTGGGGAAGAGATATTGATGAAAAAAAATAGGCGTGGCGAAAGTACTCCTCAAGACATGAAGCAAGTTGAACAGATAAGATCAAGATTATCTATGGTCTTTCAACAATTTAACTTGTGGTCTCACATGACTGTTCTTGAAAATGTTATTGAAGCACCTGTCCATGTTCTTAAAGTTCCTAAAAAAGAGGCTCTTGAAAGGGCAAAAAATTGTCTTGAAAAGGTGGGGATTTATAATAAGGCAAGCTCATATCCAGCTCATCTTTCAGGAGGACAGCAACAAAGAGCCGCCATTGCAAGAGCTTTAGCAATGGAGCCAGAGGCGATGCTGTTTGATGAGCCGACATCTGCTCTTGATCCTGAGCTTGTTGGTGAGGTGCTGAATGTTATCCGTTCTCTTGCCGAAGAGGGACGAACTATGCTTGTTGTAACACACGAGATGGCATTTGCAAGAGATGTATCAAGCCGTGTAATATTTTTAAATCACGGAGTTATTGAAGAAGATGGTGAGCCAGAACAGGTTTTCGGCAATCCCAAAAGCGAAAGATTCAAGCAGTTTATCGCTGGTATGTGATTTTTTATAACATTTAATTTTAAAGGAGAAATATCGTGAAAAGAGTTTTATCAAAGGTTGCTGTTTCTATGTTGTGTGTTGTTGGATTGGTTTTAGCTTTTACATTTTCTATTGATAATGTAAGTGCAAAAGAGTGGAAAGAGGTTCGTATTGGAACAGAAGGGGCATATCCTCCGTTTAACTTTACAACACCAGAGGGAGAGCTTGCAGGTTTTGATGTTGATATTGCAAAAGCACTTTGTAAAGCTATGGGAGTGAAGTGTGTTCTTGTTAAACAAGATTGGGACGGAATTATCCCAGCTCTTTTAGCAAAAAAATATGATGCTGTTATTGCATCAATGTCAATTACCGATGAGAGAAAGAAAAGCGTTGCATTTGCTGGAAAATATTACCAAACACCTGCAAAATTTATAACCAAAAAAGGGGCTGTAAAAGAGTTCTCTAAAGAGGCTATAAAGGGAAAAATCGTAGGTGTGCAGAGAGCCACTATCCATGACAGCTATTTAACAGACAATTATGGAAAAGATGTTGAGATTAAACGCTATGGAACTCAAGATGAAGCTTATCTTGATTTAACTGCTGGCCGTGTTGATATGCTGCTTGCTGACAGTGTTGCGCTTGATGATGGTTTTTTGAAAAAACCAGAGGGCAAAGATTATGAGTTTGTAGGTCCAGACTTGACCGATAAAAAATGGTTTGGAGAGGGTGCTGGCATTGCAATAAGAAAAGAGGACAAAGATTTAGTAGATATGTTTAATAAAGCCATTAAAGCCATTCGTGCAGATGGGACATATAAACAGATACAAGATAAATATTTTAAGTTTGATGTTTTTGGAAAAGAGTAATCCTTAAAGTTAAGAATTAACCACAATTAGATTATAGATTTGACAACTTTCTAAAAGTTGTCAAATCTAATTTGCTGAATCAATTGTCAATAGACGAATAATAAAAGAAATAAAATATTCTATAACTTTGGTGAATCTATCATGCTACTAAACCTTCATGGATATGGTCCAAGTATTTTAGAGGGAACTCTCTTAACTCTCAAAGTTTCAGTTGTCTCTTTAATCATTGCAATGGTGCTTGGATTTACAGGTGCTGTGTTTAAATTATCAAAATCACGTATTTTGAATGTTATATCGCAGAGTTACACAACTATAATAAGAGGAATTCCCGACTTAGTTTTGATGCTACTTATCTTTTTTGGTGGTCAGGTTATGCTAAATCAGATTGCACCTAAATTTGGTTATGATTCATATATAGATGTCAATCCATTTATTGCAGGGGTTCTAACAATCGGCTTTATATTTGGTGCATATATGACCGAAACCTTTAGAGGTGCTATATTGGCAGTATCTCCAGGTCAGCTTGAAGCTGGCTACGCTTTTGGAATGGGAAAACTTAAAGTATTTTTTAGAATTTTATTTCCCCAGATGATGCGTCATGCACTTCCGGGATTTGGAAACAACTTTCTTGTTTTAATAAAATCAACCGCACTTGTCTCAATAATTGGTCTTGATGATATGGTAAGAAAAGCATCAATAGCCTCTGGCTCAACACGTCTTCCATTTACATTTTATTTTGCTGTTGCGATAATATATCTACTTATAACATCATGTTCAGGCGTTGTTTTAAGCTGGCTTGACAGAAAGTATAGTGTAGGGGTGTTAAAAGGATAAAAAAAATGAATTTTTCAATAATTGCTGAAAATATAGGTATCTATTTTCAAGGACTTAACAACACTATCCAGCTTGTTGCTTTAGCTTTGGCTATTGGTTTTGTTATGGCTGTTCCTCTTGCTGTTATCCGTACATCTAAAAACTATCTTTTTTCTACCCCTGTTAGAGCTTATATCTATTTCTTTAGAGGAACACCACTTCTTGTCCAGATGTTTATGATCTATTACGGTCTTGGTCAGTTTGAACTCCTGAAATCTACATTTTTATGGACTTACCTTAAAGAAGCATATTTTTGTGCATTGCTTGCATTTACTCTTAATACCGCTGCCTACACAACTGAAATATTGCGAGGTGCTATAGAAGGGACTCCATACGGCGAAATTGAGGCCGCAAAATCAGTTGGAATGTCAAGATTAAAGATGATGAAGCGTATAGTTTTGCCAAGTGCTTTTAGACGAGCCCTTCCTGCTTATAGCAACGAAGTTATATTTATGCTGCACGGAAGTTCATTAGCAAGCGTTATCACAATTATTGACATTACAGGAGCTGCCCGTATTGTCAATTCAAGATACTACACCCCTTATGAGGCATTTTTAACAGCCGCTATATTCTATCTTACCCTTACATTTATGATTGTATTTCTATTCAAAAAATTGGAATATCGCTGGTA
>JADFXA010000137.1 GCA_015233755.1 Desulfamplus sp.
CTTGCATTTAACCTTGCTGGTGATGGTTTAAGAGATGCTCTTGATCCAAAGATGAAACGCTAAATTCTTTAATCTATAATGTTCATAAATCTCAAGCAAGTAAGGGCTACAGCCTTGCGTCGTCCCTACTTATAATATTAAATCTGACGTTACAATCTTATAAAATGGCAGAGACATAATGACAAAATTAGTAGATATAAAAAAATTATCAGTAGATTTTGATGGATTTAAAGCTGTTGATGACGTTGATCTAACCGTTGAAGCTGGAAAAGTTGTTGGTATTGTTGGAGAATCTGGCTCTGGTAAAAGCGTAACGCAATTGGCTTTAATGGGTCTTATTCCATATCCCGGTATTATTGAGGCTGATACCCTTATGTTCAATGGAAACGATCTTCTTAAAATGCCAGACAAGAGACGAAGGCAGCTCACAGGCAAAGAGGTTTCCATGATCTTTCAAGAGCCCATGACAAGCCTAAATCCTTGTTTTACAGTTGAGTATCAGATAAGTGAAGCTCTAAAAGTTCATGAAGGGGGAACAGCTAAACAGAGGCGTCAAAGAGTTATTGAACTTCTTTCACAAGTTGGAATTCCTGTACCTGAAGATAGGCTTAAAAGTTTTCCGCACCAACTATCTGGCGGAATGAGCCAAAGGGTTATGATTGCGATGGCAATTGCCTGTAACCCAAGCCTTTTGATTGCTGATGAACCAACAACAGCCCTTGATGTTACTATTCAGGCACAGATTTTAGAGCTTCTTATTGATCTTCAGAAAAAAAATAATATGGCTCTGATTCTTATTACCCACGATATGGCTGTTATTGCTGAAACTGTCCAAGATGTTGTTGTGATGTATGCGGGGCAGGTTGTGGAGAAAAATAGCACTGAAAACATCTTCAAATCGCCATCTCACCCTTACACCTACGCTCTTTTAAACGCTTTACCCGAAAGGAACCTAAATTCAAGGCGACTTCCAACAATTCCCGGCATTGTTCCCGGAAAATATAATAGGCCTAAAGGGTGCCTCTTTCATCCAAGATGCAGCTTTGTTCAAGATATTTGTAAAACCCAAACTCCTGCCTACTTCCAGAAAGATAAAGTGGCGGTGAGGTGTCATTTTCCGCTGTGATTATAATTAGTTACTTAATATTTTTAATTATTTTTTACTTAGCCAGTGTTAAAAATGGAGTTTTTCAAAATGACAAAAGATAAATACCCCGTAATTACAGCCAACAATCTTAAAAAATATTATCCTGTTAAACAAAATGGATTTTTTAAGAAAGATATAAATCTTAAAGCTCTTGATGGTGCTTCGTTTTCAATAGATGCGGGTAAAACCCTTGCCGTTGTTGGGGAGTCTGGCTGCGGAAAATCAACCCTTGCCCGTTTAGTAACTATGATTGAAGAGCCAACTTTTGGTGAATTTACGATTTCAGGCACAAATGTTGTAAAGAGCAACAAAAAAGAGAAAAAGACGCTTAGAAGTAAAGTTCAGATTGTATTCCAAGACCCTTATGGATCGCTAAATCCTCGCAAAAAAGTAGGCGATATTCTTGAAGAGCCACTTATTATAAACAGTGAATTAAATAAGAGTCAAAGGCGGGAGAAATCTTTGGCAATTATGGAAAAAGTCGGCTTGACACAAGAACAATATAACCGTTATCCCCACATGTTTTCAGGAGGACAGCGTCAAAGGATTGCAGTTGCAAGGGCATTGATGCTAAACCCTTCTCTTGTGATTGCTGATGAGCCGGTATCTGCTCTTGATGTCTCTGTTCAGGCACAGGCGTTAAATCTTCTTATGGATTTACAAGAAGAGATGAACCTTGCTTATCTCTTTATTTCTCACGATTTGAGCGTTGTCCGCTTAATATCACATGAGATTATGGTTATGTATCTTGGAAGAGTGGTAGAGCAAGGAGAAAAAAATACTATTTTTGATAACCCGCTTCACCCATACACAATGGCTCTTCTTGCTGCAACTCCACGAGTTAATGCAGATTCAAGACAAAAAAAGATACGACTTTTAGGAGAGCTTCCATCTCCCTTAAATCCTCCCTCTGGCTGCACATTTCATCGAAGATGTGCTTACATGAGTGATATTTGTAAAAATTTAGCCCCTGAACCAAAAAAGATTGCTGGTAGAATGGTATCTTGTCATAATGTGGATAAAATTTAGTGTGTAATTGCTCTTGCTTTATTGATTGATAACTTAGCATTTAACAACTCATTACAATAGGAAAATCAGAATGGATAGTAATAATAAAACAGGTTTAGGTATTGAACTTGATTTAATTGAGCTTCCCGATTTGCCTGAGCTTGATGATGAGTATTGTGAACAAAAAGACAGTAATATAATAATATCTTCTAAACAAAACGAGAAAGAGACTGTAGAGAACATCTCCAAAAACGTGGAAGAGTTGAGCTATGAAGGAGGATTTCTATCTAAAATTATTCCTGATTTAGATGAACAAATCAAAACCGGAAAATTTCTTCGCTCATTTACAGCACAGATAGGAGAAGTCAACCATATTGTTAATATGGATTATGCTACAACAGTAGATATTGCATCGGTAATACTTAAAGATATTGCACTATCTTCAAAAGTTCTTTCAATTGTAAATTCTTCTTATTATAGCAGATTAGGAGAAAAAGGTATTGCAAGTATTTCAGATGCTGTTTTTATTCTTGGAACAAACGAGGTTCAACAAGCTGCAACAACTATTCTACTCTTTGAGTTCATGCGTGATATTGGTAAAAGCGATATGCTTAAAGAGAAATCTTTAGCAAGCCTTATGCGTGGTTTGATGGCAAAAGATATCGCAGAAGATAGGCATTACAAAGAAGCTGATCAATTCCAAATTGCCGCAATGCTTTATGATATAGGTGAGCAGATTATCCTATTTTGTGATCCTCAAACTTACCAAAGAATCATTAGAATATCTGATCAAAAGGGTATTGATAGGGAGATTGTTTCAAAACAATTTATAGGAGCCTCATTTGCTCAGATTGGTACGGAAGTTGTATCTAAATGGGGATTTCCTAAAAGCATTCTTGATAGCATTCAACCTTTGGAGTCTTCAATGGATCGGAAATTGTTTACAATCCGCAATATGAAACGCATTGTGGCCTCTTTTACGAACGATATGTGCAATATTGACTGGCGTGCAAGTCCAATACTAAGAAAGAAAAAAATTGAACAAATTGTAAAGCGTTATGGCTACCTACTAAACCTTGGAATTTCTGGTGCATCTCAAATCCTCAATAATGCAATAAACAAAGTAGAAAAACATGCTAAAATTTTGAATGTTATACTTAAAAACAGCCGTTTTGACCGAAATTCAGAAAAGAAAATATTAGATTTGCAGATTGAATCAGATCAAAAGGTCTGGACTCCTTCTGAAATAGAAACTTATGATATGCCAACTGAGGCTCTAAGTGCCGTAGATAAAAAAGCGAATCAGAAGACTGAATGGGTTGAAAATAATATTAGAGAAATTCAAAAGATTATAGACTCAGGGTTCAAATTAAGCGAGATACTCCATCTAATAATCACTACTATATACAAAGGTTTCTTCTTTTCCAGAATCTCCATTTGTATTATGAATAAGGAGAAAGGTATGATGGCTGTAAGATTTGTTTTGGGAGATGACTCAGAGAAGTTTAGCAAGGACTTTCAGTTTGTAGTGTCAAATGGTGATGATACGTTCAATAAGGCTCTAACCACAGGAATTGACATTGTTGTAGAAAATGTGAGCAACAGAGCACTTAACAGCAAGATACCTGACTGGTATATTAAAGGCAATTTTGCTGAATCTTTTGCCATTTATCCTCTTATTGTCGAGCAGAAAAAAGTAGGGTTAATCTATGTTGACTGGGAGAGCAGCGATACCCATTTATTCTCTGATGAGGTAAAACAGTTGATGCAACAACTTAAGAATCTTACTGTTACAGCGATAAAGAAAAGTAGAACATAAAATTAATTTCTTTCATCAATAAAACTTATACCTTCCATCAGCAGCTTCATAAAGTGCCCAATAGCTTGTTTATGCCTATCTCTTGGAGGGAGAGCTGATGTGTATGTAAATCTTCCTTCAGTTTCTCTTAAAATTTTATAAAACGCCTCTTTATCAATATCTTGTTTATACTGAGAGCTAACAATCTCTCCATTATGAAACGATATAGTTGCATTTCCATCAGGAAATCTAAATGAGATCATACCAGTCTTCTGCCCCATATTAAGCATCTGCAAAAGTTCAGTGATATTTGTATCAGCAATAGAGCCTGTAAGACCTGATTGGAGATATTCAGAGGTTGCTATATCAGCTTTCTTTAGACGATTTGAAACTCGTTTACTTAAAAGCCTTGCAAAATACATTTGAAGGGCTGGATATATCCGCAACATAGAAAGAAACTCTTTACCATTAAGATATAGCAGCTTAGAGTTTTCAACAACTTTTATTGTTGCATTTACAGGGTCACCGCTCATTAAGCTCATCTCTCCAAATACATCTTCGCTTCCCATTGTATCTAATACAACACCTTGATCATCAATCACCTCAACTTTACCAGAGACAATGATAAATAGATTTTTACCAGGTTCACCTTTTTTAATTACCACTTCATCTGGCTGATACTCTCTAAGTTTGAGTCTTTCAACAATGTTTTTTATCTCGTTATCTTCAAGAGATTGGAACATTGAGTAACCAGAAAGAAGCGAAGTCAACTGATTCATATCTTTTTGAAGAGTGTTTGTTTTAGACTCTTTTTCAATATAAACTGGAGGATTTTCCCAATCTTCCGAACGTGCTTGGCTCTTTGCAAAAAGCTCTCGCATCTCTTTAAGTTCATTTGCAACTGATGCAATACTTTGAGCAACCTGTGTCAAAAGCTGATTTGTTTGGAATATAAGTTGGGTTGTATCAGGAGGAGGTGTTGTTGTGAGAGAATTTTCTTTAATAGGCTGTTCTTGAATAGATTGTTCTTTATGGTCATTAATATTAAAGTTTTTATCTTGGGATTCAGGCATAGGAATCTCTGGCAATTTAGGAATAGTAATATCAGGTAATTGTGCCGAAGAACTATCTTCTGGTATCTCTGATATATTACTTTTTTGTTGTGCGGCAGACTCTGATGGTTTTGCCACAAGTGGATCTGGTTCAATTTCAGACAAAAAGGTTTGAGAATGACTCTGCTTTTTAACTCCTGTTGTAAGAGTTCTTGCAAAAAAATTTAAACATTTCTCCCAAAAGCTCTCCATTGAAAAGGTTACTACACCTTCTTTCTCTTTTCTTATTAAATTTTGAGCAATATTCTTAATACTCTTTGACGCTGACGTAGTGGGATGAAGCATTATAAATGGTTTTTGTCTTGAAACTGAAGAGACAACATTTTGGTCTCTTCCAATTACCCCAATAGGTATAAGTTTTAATCCTAAATATTTTGATGTAGTGGCCACAAATTTCCCAAGTGCATTTTTAGCACTCTGAATAGTTGGTGCTTGATTTACAACCACCATAACAGAGTTTGTAAATCCATTTAAGGTAAGTATTTTAAGAAGAGAGTATGCATCCGTTAAGGAGGTGGGGTCAGGAGTTATGATAACCATAAGCTCTGATGATGCAAGGCAAAAGGATATAACATCTTTGGATATACCAGCCGCGGTATCAATTATAAAATAATCGTAGGCATCAAGTTTTGAGAATTGTTTGATAAGTTTTACGATCTGATCAGGAGTTAGGTTTGCCATCTCTTCAACACCTGAACTTCCCGGTATAATATCAATTCCTTCGTAATTTTCGATAAGTATCTCTTTTATATCCTTTTGATATAAGATCACATCTTTAAGATTGTGTTCAGGATAAATTTTGAGGAGAATATTTATATTGGCAAGACCTAAATCAGCATCAAAGAGACAGGTGCTGTATCCAAGTTCAGCTAAATGAAGGGCAAGATTAGCACTGATATTGGTTTTACCAACCCCTCCCTTACCGCTTGTTACTGTTATAATTCTCGCCATATATCCCCCTTTTGAATATCTTAATAATTACAAGTAAACTCAACTATTATACTGGTCAAGGTCATAAAGTTAATTCTGCCTAAATTAAATCTAATTTCGAGAAGCCATAAATCTCTCTCTATACTCTTTAGGAGAGAGTGATGTATGTTTTTTGAAAAGCCGCCTAAAGGTGCTTATATCTTCGTAACCTGTCTGCCATATAATTTCATTAATATTATCATTTGTGGTTTCAAGTTTTTTTCTTGCAAC
>JADFXA010000138.1 GCA_015233755.1 Desulfamplus sp.
CAGAAGCAACCCTTGATCTTATAGGTTTTCCACTCATAACTGATTCATCTAATTTTGACCAAGACTCAACAAGGTGATGGTGGTGCATAATCATAAAACCAATATATTCAGGAGACTCTTTTGAGAGAAATTTTGAAGATATTTGGGTATTGGAGTATCTAATACCATCTTTTTTTAGAAGTTCCATAGCACATAAGGCATCAAGCAACATAGCAACACTTCTAACAGGTGCCAACATTTTTGCTGCCACCTCCTCTGATGTAAGGCTATTTTTTCCAATGATTGTAAAAATATCAAGTTTGACACTTGCATGAAGAGTACAAGTTTGCCAATAAAAACCTGAAATTGAAAGTAATTTGCCTGGGTGTAATGCTGTTGGTTCCATGATTTTTCTCCTTGTTTGATTAAATTCTCATTTTTTAGCAAAATTGGTTATGAAAATTTTGTATTTTTGATCCTCTTTTTGGATATGCCCAATAAGCCAGTTTTCAATCAGCTTCATAATCTCAGAGTTGAGTTTTAGTATACCGTTATCGAAATTTTGATTTATCTTTTCAAGTTGCAATTTAAACAGATCATGTTGCAATTTATGCTCAAGCAATGCAGGATAATTGATTTGCTGCATATATTTTTCTTCAAACTCAAAGTGCATCTGTGCATATTCCATCATCTGTTTTAAAGCGTCAACTCCAATACTCGATAGTAGAGAGTAGTTATCACACATCATTTTGTCATAAGATGTGTTAAATATCTCAATCCATTTTTTATGTTGATTATCGATCTCCTCATTTCCAACGCTTAAAAGTTCCGACCATGTTATTTTTGGCATAAATACCTCTTAAATATTAAAGACTTAAATAAAAGAAACTGTAAATACAATTAGTCAATAATTCAAATTATAACTAAATATAACGAACCCTATTGAGATGCAAGAGCTTTTGTGGAAGATGATAATTTGTTCCGAAAAAAATGTATTATTTTGACTCATTGAAAATACTTGACCAGATCAAATTCAGAGTGATATATTATTAAATTTTAATGAGTCACCTGAAAAAAGGTTTTCAGGTGGTAATTTTAATCCTTGCCCTGACATAGTATTGGGGCTTTATTATCCGCAAGGAGACAAGTATGAGAAGGTACGAAACCGTTTTTATTGCTGATCCTGATCTTCACGAGGAAGCCAGAAAAACCCTTTTTAAGAAGTTTACAACCCTATTGACCCAAACAGGTGGACTTCTTGTAAAAATTGAAGATTGGGGAAACAGAAAACTTGCTTATGAGATCAAGAAAAAATCTCGTGGACACTATCTCTGCCTTACCTATGGTGGTAACGGAGATATCGTCAAAGAATTAGAGAGAAATCTACGTTTAGATGAAAAAATCATGAAGTTTATGACTATTCTTCTTGAAAAAGATATTGATGAAGAGGCTCTTAAAAAAGAGATAGCCTCAGGACCAGAATATAAAGTCAAATCACTTGATGCTGTAGATGCTGACGAAGATTTTTCAAATGACTCTTTAGATGACGAAGACGAGCTTGAAGATGATGATGATCTTGATGAAGAAGATGATGATGAAGAGGAGGAAGAGTAATGGTATTTCAGAAAAAAAACACCAAAAAGAAATTTTATCAGCGTCGTAAAGTATGCAGATTCTGTGCAGATACCTCAATTGAAATTGATTATAAAGACTCCAAAAATTTAAGATCATTCATCACAGAAAGAGGTAAAATTATCCCAAGAAGGATTACTGGAACTTGTGCTAAACATCAGCGTTTTCTTTCCACAGCAATAAAACAGGCAAGAACTATTGCCCTTTTACCCTATGTTGGAAAACTAAGCTAATTTTTTTTAAAAGGTTTCACACACTTTACAATAAGCCGCTTGTGTTATTATGTATCAATGTAACTATTAAGTTGTTAAAACAAGTAGAATTATTAAGCGTACTAACACAAGTGACGTTACTAAGATTAGATGATGGAGATTAGAATGGATAAGATTAGAGAAAAAAATAGGCTTGTTATGGAAATATTTTCCGGAATAGCCATCTCCATGCTGATCATCTTATTAACAACTTATTTTCCTGTTTTTGGACTCTTCATGGCATTGATATTGCCCATGCCGATTCTTTATTTCAGGTTAAAGCTTGGAAGAAATCTTGGTGCTTTAATAATGTTTACCGTCTTTGCAATGACCTTTGTAGCAACTGAACTATTTTCAGGTGGGGGAGCATCAGGCATTACAGGTAGTTTGCAAGATGCTTCTGATAAATTCTCTATCTCAATTGATCTACTTTTTTATGGTTCTTTGCTTTTAACAGGTTTTGCTTTTGGAGAGTGTCTTGAGCTTAGGCTCTCTATTGAAAAAAGTTTTGTTTATACTGTTATCTCAACACTTGCGATATGTTCTGCTCTATTCTTTTTATATGCTTTATCAACTGGGCAGGGTGTAGTATCTATAGTTTCAGATTATATATCTGACAACCTGAAGCTGACCCTTACTCTTTATGAAAATATGGGAATGTCTCAAGAAAGTATAGAGATTATAGAGAACTCAATAGAGGCGATTAAATACGTCTTAGTAAGAATGCTGCCTGCGTTAATAACCACTTTTCTTGTTTTTGTTATATGGGTAAATACTCTTTTTATAAAAAAAATTTTAACAAAAAAGGGGATTTATCTTGCAGAACTTAAAAATCTAAACCAATGGAAAGCTCCAGAGCACTTGGTATGGGTTGTTATTTTTTTAGGTCTGCTTATGATAATACCCGGAAAAAACGTTAAGATTGTGGCGTTTAACTGTATTATGATTCTGATGCCAATATATTTTTTCCAAGGTATCGCAATCATATCATTCATCTTTGAACGAAAAAATTTTCCACCTTTATTAAAAGTTTCTATATATATCATAATTGCTATCCAGCAAATATTGGTTCTGGGAATTATAGGACTTGGTTTTTTTGATACATGGATAAACTTCAGAAAAATAGGGATACTAAATAACTCTGATAGACAATCATTAGATGGATAAATTAACTTTATATTATATCCAGATATTTTAACCTTTTAATTTTATACGGCTCTCGGTCATAAGTTGGATTTTGAATATACAAAAGCTAACTTTATTCTCGTCTGAAGTATAATAGTTTGAACACAGAACATTTTTTTGAAAAACAAATTTATTTAAACAAAATCTAACTTTAAAAACAAACCTGTTATTCAGGATGAACCTTTATTGGAGGTTGCTAATATGAAAGTAATACTTAAAGAGACTATAGACACTCTTGGAATTGTTGGTACAGAGTGTAAAGTCGCACCCGGATATGCAAGAAACTATCTTTTTCCAAGGGGCAAAGCTATTTTATCAACACCCCAGAATAAAAAGATTATCGAGCAGGCAAGGTTAAAATTTGAACTCCAGATAGCAAAGGAAAAACAGCTTGCACAGGAGATGGCTGAACGGGTTAAAGGTATTGAGTGCGTAATTAAAGCCAAAGTTTATGAAGAAATTAAACTATATGGTTCTGTAACTACACATGATATAAAAGCTGCTCTTGATGCTCAGAACATTAGTATAGAGAGACGCTCAATACTTTTGCCTGAGCCAATTAAACTTGCTGGCGAATATAAGGTGCCTGTCCGCCTTTACAAAGATGTTGAACCTGAAATCACAGTTAAAGTGATTGGTGAAAACGCTACCGCTTAGTTATCTACATAATAAAGAAAAGTATTTAGCGTAGATTTAACAACTTTTTAAAAGCTGCAAAAATCTTAACATGGAGTCAGCCGGACAGTAAATTGTTCGGCTGATTTTGTTTTGTTTCAACCCTAATCTTTAACAATTTTAATAGTAAAATTTAATCTCATGTCAAATTTAGATACTACAGCGATAAATTCAACAAAAAAAACAACAGATGTTCTCTTAGATAGGGTTCCACCAAACGACATTTATGCAGAAGAGTCGCTAATTAGTGCAATATTAATTGACAATGATAACACTTTGGAAGTTCTTGAGATTCTCAAACCCGAAGATTTCTATAAAAGAGCCCATTCAAAGATATTTATGGCTATTACGGAACTTTTCTATAAAGACCTTCCTGCCGATCTCGTTACTCTTGCAACACGATTAAAAGAAAAAGGTGAGCTTGAAGAGATTGGAGGTGCAGCATTTTTAGCTTCAATTGCTGACTCTGCACCAGTTGCTGTAAATGCCATACACTATGCAAAGATAATCAAAGGCAAATCAACATTGCGCAAACTCATACATAGTTCTATGGAGATGATAGAGAAGTGTATGAAGGACAGGGGTGATTTTGCAGATATAATTGATTTTGCCCAAAATGCTGTTTTTAAAATATCTGAACTAAAAGCAAGCGGCGCTTTTTCAACTCTCGGATCGCTTGTAAACATAAATGTTAAAAGTATTGAAGATAGCAAGAATAGTAATCAAGGATTTTCAGCAGGCCTTACAACAGGATATGGGAACTTAGATGCTATAACATCTGGGCTCCAGAAATCAGACCTTATAATTATTGCTGCAAGACCAAGCATGGGAAAAACCGCTTTTGCTCTTAATATGGCTCGTAATGTAGCACTGAAAGAGTCAGTTCCAGTAGCTGTATTCTCTTTGGAAATGTCAAATGTGCAGTTATCTATGCGCCTTTTGACATCAGAGGCAAAAATTGATGCAAAAAGGTTAAGAGGTGGATTTCTTGATAGTGAAGAGTTAGGTCGCATTACCGCAGCTGCTTCAGTATTAGAAAAACTTCCTATATTTATTGATGATACTCCAAATATTACGGTAATGGATATTAAATCTAAGACAAGACGGCTTAAAATGGATAAAGGGCTGGGCTTGGTCATTATTGACTATCTTCAGTTAATGAAAGCACCTTTTCGCTCTGAAAGGCGTGATCTTGAGATTGCAGAGATCTCAAGAGCGTTAAAAGGGCTTGCAAAAGAGCTTGATATTCCTGTTATCGCTCTATCTCAGCTTAACCGTATGTTAGAACAACGTGCTGAAAAACGTCCTTTGCTATCTGATCTTAGAGAATCAGGTGCTTTGGAACAAGATGCTGATATTGTTGCCTTTATATATCGAGATGAAGTCTATAATAAAGAAGACGGAAATCAAAATAAAGGTAAAGCAGAGATAATTATTGCTAAAAATAGAAATGGGTCGATTGGAACAGCTCACATGGCATTTAGAAGCGAATTAACAAGATTTGAAGAGCTTGCGGACGAGTCATATCAAACCTATTAAGTTTGCTTTGGTAAAATTTTAAAAGCATTCTTAAGTCCATTATTTAAGAATAAAAGAGAATTAATGAAAAAGAATATTGAGAATACAACTGGCCTTAAAGCAACACAGATAAAAGAGCTTGAAAATCTATATCTTTACAGGACACCCCCTGAAGAGCTTGTTTCAGAATCTCAGCTTGAGGCACTTGTTTCGATCTCCTATGAAATAAGACGACAAGTTGCTCTCTTGATTAATAGAGACGGAAAAACTGTCTATGTAATTGTTGGTGATGCTCAAGGTATTGTAATACCAGAAACTCCTGAATACAGGGCAAGACCCGGACAACTTAAGGGTTTGAGATGTATCCATACTCATCTTAACAAAGAACCTCTTTCTAAAGATGATCTCACTGACCTTGCACTACTAAGATTAGATTTTATGGCAGCAGTTACCATTAATGAAAATGGCTCTGTTGACAAAATTTATCCTGCTCATATTCTACCTTCAGATGAAGGTGAGCCATATCAGGTTATAGAACCGATCTCAACAGAAGCTTTGTCAATTGATTGCAAAGAGATGGTTCTTGCCCTTGAGTCAGAGCTTGCAAAAAACAACTCACTTTATAAAGCAGAGGTAGGTGAAGAGAAGGCTCTTTTAATCCATGTTGCTACAGAGACAAAGTTACAATCAGGATGCGGGATTGGTAGTGCTAATATTAAAGCTGATGATAGCATTAAAACTGATAACAATATAAATAATAACAGCAGCATAAAAGTAAGAAAAGATATACAAGACTCTGTTGCCTCATTAGATGAGCTTGAAGAGCTTTGCAGAACAAGTAATATTCAGGTTATCGGCACAGCAATACAAAAGAGAAAAATTATTGATCCAAAATTTGTTGTTGGTAAAGGAAAACTTGCTGATCTAACCATTAGTGCTATTCAAAAATATGCAACTATGA
>JADFXA010000139.1 GCA_015233755.1 Desulfamplus sp.
GGACGAAAAAGGTGAGGCTCATTAAATGGATGAACTTCTTTATCAAGGTTTAGATAAAAACGTTGATTCCAATGTAAGTTATCACTTGGCTCAACATAGGAGAGTGCTGAGTTTGTATAATTAGTTGGCTTAATGTCATTAGTTGATTGCAATTGGTTCAATACTTCACCTTTATTGAAATATCGGTTTAGCGTCAATTCCACGCTCTACAAGTTTTTTTATAGCCTCTTGCTCTATTTTTTTATCAATTGGATCACACAATATAAAAATAGGCTCTGAAGAATGAGCTTTCAGATTCTCATAATTATAGAGGTAATATTTATCTGCAATTGTGATTTTGCTAAAGATTGATCTGTTATCAACTTTCCAAGGGCTTAATGAAATCTGCTGAAATCGGATATTTTCATTTGTCAAAGCAAGACAGGCGGCAAGATCAACAGCCTCACCAACCGCAAGTACTGTTTTTATTAAAGTATTTTTGCTCTCTACCCATTCATTAGAGAAATGATTAGATAGAGTTTGCCACAAATTATCATCAATAAAATTGCCTGATTTTATTGAAAGAGCAGGACGTTTTTCAGGGAAATACCAATTTTGAAATGTGCCTCTATCGGGAGCATTTAATTTTTTCAAATTGCTATTAAAAGCAATATTGTTATTAAAACTAATACCGTTGCTATTATTTTTCTTAGTTTCTATGCTTGGAAGATTTATATTTGGGGTATCTATTGCAAAGTTATCAATAAGGTTTAACGTGTGGATAGTGCATTCAATATTGTTTAATGCTGTTTTTACATGAAAATCAGATTTTTGCTGGCTATCTCTAAAATCTGCAAATGCAAACACCCTCATACGACTTACTTGGAGATATTGACTCAACTGAGTCATCAAATTATAAACAGTATTACCGCTGGTAATTTCATCTTCTACAATCCATATCTCTTGAAATTTAAAATCTTCTTTGAATACGTTATGCTCTAAGCTACTTGTTTGATTAAAAGTCAAAAGAGGTAATATGTGGTTTGGCCCATGAGAATGGCTCTCTTTAAAGGGTATCCCTGCTGAAGGTCTTCGTGTAGAATATAATATGCTTGTATTAATATTTTGTGAAATAGCCTCTATATACATTAACAAAGCAGGTATAATACCAGATTCAGTTAAGCCTATAATCAATATACGATCGTCTTTTAAAGAGTGGGCTTCATCAATAAGAGATGACAAATATCCTCTAAATTTGACAAAATCTGATGATGATGCAGGGTAGATTTTACCAAGACACGAAAGCGTAAAAGCATCTTCTCTGTGGGGGTTATTTTCTCTTTTCAAGTGGTAGAAATCTTTGAACAATTAGCTTTTCCTTATTTTTTTAAAGTATTATTACGAGTGCTTTTGTAAGCATTAATTTCCCTTGATATTAATGAGTTATGATTTTCTAGAGAATTTACTTATCTGAATAGAATGTCAGACATCTATTGTCAATAGTGAACTACTAAAGATTAGATTATAATACTCTAATTGACATACTTTTCTAAAGGCTCTATGGTCATTTCCCAATATTTTAAGTGAATATAAAATCACGTGAGTGAGTCTTGTATTATGTTCATTTTAAATATAATGAAATGTGTCAAAAATTATTTTGGCTTTTAGGTTCTGTTGACATTAGTATCATTATAAAAATTTAAGGAGAAATTTATTATGGTTTGGAACATTATTCTTTTAAGTATTTCTGTATTTGTTGTTGCAAATGTGCTGCCTGGAATTTATATAAAAAATTATTGGACAGCAATTGTAGTAGCTATTGTATATTCACTTGTCAGTTTTTTTACAAGCTGGCTGCTAATTCTTTTGACACTCCCATTTATGATTATAACTTTTGGTTTATTCAAATTCGTGATTAATGCCTTTTTGCTATTTATAACAGATAAGATGATCGAAGATTTCAGAATAAAAGACGGTATTACAACATTTATCGCTGCATTTTGTATTAGTGTTGTAGATTCGTTACTTAGATTGATATTTTTCTAAACTTTTAATATGAATAATCTTTATGAGCCTAATAACAATATAATGAGTTTATAATATTGTTATTTTTATTGCTAAGATTGAATATTTCTAATTCAGGAGGATAAATGTCTTTTAAAGACTATCAAAGTGTTCACGAATTGCTTTGCGAGACTATTAATAAATACCCGAATCAACCAGCATACAGATGGTTTGATTCAAATGGAAAACCTGACTCAGTAACATGGAAAGAGTTTGGTGAGCAGGTAAAAGCAGTATCAAAAAGTCTAATCGCCCTTGGATTAAAAAAGGGAGATAAGGTTAATATTATAAGCTATACTTGCTATAAATGGGTTCTTACAGATATGGCAACAATGAGCATTGGGGGCATAACAGTCGGCATTTATCAGTCAAATCTCCCAAAAGACTGCTCTTACATTATCAACCATTCAGATGCCGTTGTGGTCTTTGTTGAAGATCAAACCCAGTTAGCAAAGTTAATGGAGATAAGAGACGAAATTCCATTAATACGTAAAGTGGTTTTATTCAACGGTGAGAGCCATGGTAATGATTGGGTGCTATCGTTTGGAGATTTTCTTAAACTTGGCAAAGATGTTCCTGATAGTGATGTTGAAAAGATGGCAGCAGATATTAAGCCTCAAGATTTTGCGGGCATTGTTTATACATCAGGAACTACTGGTGTGCCAAAAGGAGCTGTGCTTACCCACGATAACATTACATTTACAGCTCAATCTGTATTCAAATCCGCTCCTTTTAAAGAAAGAGAAGAGATGTTCATGTTCCTTCCCCTTGCCCATATATTTGCAAGGACATGTAGTTACGCAGCAATTCTTACTGGTAACAGAACTACATTTGCAAGAAGCATTAATACTTTGCTTGAAGATTTCAAACTTGCAGCACCTCATTGGTTTGTAAGTGTCCCAAGAATTTTTGAAAAGATTCACACAAAAGTAATAAGCGGTGTAGAGTCAAAAGGTGGAATTACAGAAAAAATTTTCAGATGGGCATGTAGAATAGGTGGTGAGGTAAGCAATTGCAAAATATATAAAATTCCAATTCCACTTTCGATTAACATTAAATATATGATTGCAAGGAAAGTAGTATTCTCCAAAATTCATGAGGCTCTTGGAGGAAATGTAAAGTGGTGCATAAGCGGTGCTGCCCCTCTAAATCCTGAGATAGCAAGATTTTTTCATGCGGCAGGTCTGCTTATCCTTGAAGGGATCGGCATGACAGAGAACACATCCTTTAGTAATGTTAATCGTATTGATAGCTATGATTTTGGAGTTGTTGGTCAACCAGGAGTTGGTATTCAGCATAAAATTGCCGATGATGGTGAGGTATTAATAAGAGGCAGAAATGTAATGAAAGAGTACTATAAAATGCCAGAAGCTACTGCGTCAACATTTACTGAAGATGGCTGGCTTAGGACTGGTGATATTGGTGAAATTGATAAAAATAATGTTCTTAAAATTACGGGTAGAAAAAAAGAGCTTATAATAACATCTGGTGGCAAGAATGTTGCTCCCGCAAGCATTGAGGGACTTATAGCAACATCAAAATATATTAATCAAGTTTGCGTTATTGGAGATAGACGTAACTATCTTAGCGCTATTGTAACTCTTGATGAACAAAACATTAAAGATTATGCTGCTGATAATAAAATAAATTATTCTGATTATGAATCATTGCTAAAACATGATTCAATCATAAAACTTATTAATGAAGAGGTTGCAAAGAAAAATAAAGAGCTACCATCTTTTGAGACAGTTAAAAAAATAACTATTGTCCCTGAATTCACCATTGAAAATAAAATGATGACACCAACATTCAAGATAAAAAAGAACGTTATTATGGATAATTATAAAGATTATATAGAAAATATGTATAGTTAAACAAAAGCATTCTTGTTTGGTGATTAACCTAAAAGAGATATAAGTGTTGAAAAAAAATAATTGGGTATTGACCCAAATAATCTAAAGTGCTATAAGCTTTCAACTCAATTCGGAGGAGTGGCCGAGCGGCTGAAGGCGGCGGTCTTGAAAACCGTTAAGTGTAACAGCTTCGTGGGTTCAAATCCTACCTCCTCCGCCATAATGATACTTTTAAGTTGTTAAAAAGAGGGAGAAATGGCCGAGAGGCTGAAGGCACTCGCCTGCTAAGCGAGTATAGGGGTAAAACTCTATCGAGAGTTCGAATCTCTCTTTCTCCGCCATCAAGAGAATTTATAAAATATAAAGGATTCTGACTTAGTCAGAATCCTTTTTTATTTTAAGACCCAAATGCTTAATAATGAAGAAGATTAATTTACTTGATTTTATTTACATCATCTTAAAAAGGGACTTCATCTTTGATTTTGTCATGATCTCTTTCCAATTATCTCCAAGACAGTTTTCCCAAAGAGGTATGAGTCCCATAGAGACCGTAATCATTTTATCCATCTTCTCTTTTCCTATTCCTTTGGTTACATTACGTGGAATCTCAACTTTATTAATTTTCATCATCTCTCTAAACTCTTTTACACCTTCTGGATAAAACTCTTCAAGAGCATCAAAAGCTATGCAACAACCGATGCCGTGATGAGTTCCAAGCACATAAGACAACCCATAAGATAGTGCGTGGCAAGCACCAACTTGAGAGTAGGCTATGCTCATTCCACCAAAAAATGAAGCCATCATTAGTTTGTCATCTAAATTGGCACTCTTTTTGTCTGAATCATCACAGTTATTTAGAAAAACTTCACGGCAGAGCTGCAATGCTTTTTCTCCATAAGCTCTGCTAAATTCATTGATATATGTCCCTTGAAGAGACTCAATACAATGAATATAACAATCCATACCTGTATAAAAGCGTTGATTAGAAGGGACATCGCTTATAAGCTCTGGATCAAGAACAACTTGATCAAATACAGTATAATCAGAGTTGATTCCTAATTTCTTTTCAGGGCCTGTTAGTACAGTTGTCCTTGAAACCTCTGCCCCTGTTCCTGATAATGTAGGAACAGCAACATGATAAACAGCAGGGTTTTTAATAAGATCCCATCCTTGATAATCATGAGAAAATCCGGGATTTGTAAGCATAAGAGACACAGCTTTAGCAAGATCCATTGTGCTGCCTCCTCCAATTCCAATAATTGCTGATGGCAGAGTTTTGGCAACATTATGAATTTTCAGCGTTAACATATCAACATAGGTAGTTTTAGGCTCATCATCTACATTTACCCAAAGAAGCATATCTTTTGCGTGAAATGGAATGCGTTTCTCAAGCATACTATCTTTAAAAACATCATCTACTACAAATACAACCCATGATCTTATGTTACTTCTTTTTTTTTTCAAAATATCATCAAGCTGATTAAAACAGCCTCGTCCAAAAACCACATTAGATATCATTTTAAAATTTCTAAACATAATTTTGTTGTCCTGTATCCTGTATCCTTAAATAGAGAGAGCCTAAGTTTTAACCTTCGGCTGGAAAGATTGAATAAAAACTCAATTTATAACCGTGCGAAGTATAAATTTTCAAGCAGCTAAGATAAAAGCATTTTTGATTTTTTTGATTCTATCTTCTATATCTGCCTCTGTCCACGAAAGTTTAATCTGCATGGATATGGTTCGTTGCATTATAGAGTCAGATTGAGGAAGGTTATGCTTCAAATTATATGGCGATATAAGTTCAAGTGGAAGTTTAGCTGCTGTTTTCATCTCTTTTAGATGATGCCAACGACGAATGTAATGCCAATTATTGTCATACCAGTAAAAACAACCATCAACTCCGTTATCTGCAAGTGCTTTTTTAATCTCTCTTGCACGATTCTCGTTAGGTAGAAAAAATGAGAGAAACGTTGCAGAATCACCTTCATGATCTGGTATATTTCTAAATGATATTTGATCTCCATATTCTATATTGGCTTTATCAGCACTGTTACTTGATATTATATTTTTATTGGATAGAGATTGGTTTAGCTCAACCATTGCATCTTTAATTGCTTTTTTGTTGCGTCTTTGAATGGTAAGAATATCATTTAATTTATTGAGCTGGGCAACTCCAACAGCAGCATTTAATTCGCTAATTCTGTAATTTACACCAATAATCGGGTGATCATCAGCCCCTCTATCAGAACCGCCAAGGTGATCATGTCCATGATCTGAATATTGATG
>JADFXA010000013.1:0-13874 GCA_015233755.1 Desulfamplus sp.
GATTTGGCAACTCTTAAAAAGTTGTCAAATCTTAAAAAAAATCTACAAAGAAAAACAAAAACGCCTTGAAAATATTTTTCAAGGCGTTTTTTTATTATTTAGATTAACTCTTTTAATGCCGATAAACTAATAATATAAATATATAAATCAGGGGTTAATTCTATATAACAGGAGGTGTAATATGAGTTCAGGAAGCATTACAAGTCTTGGTGTCGGTTCTGGTCTTGAGCTTCAAAGTATGCTTGAGCAGTTAAAAGCTGTAGATCAAAAACCTATAGATACCAAAAAAACAAAACAGACAGAGCTTGGTCAGAAGGTTGAGGAGTTCAACTCAATTAAATCTTCCCTTTTATCAATAAGGACAAAATCTCTTGATCTATCTTTAGGGTCAAATTTTATTGAGAAAAAAGCTACTGTATCTGGAACATCTATTAACGCTACGTCAGTTTCTGGTGCAAGAGAGATTTCCCATAACGTGAATGTTACATCACTTGCTACAAGTAGCACTTGGAGTTCTAGTGGAGTTTCAAGTAAAACTGCATCAATTGCCGCCACAGACGGCACATTTTCCTATAAACTTGGACAGACTGGAAGCACAATTTCGGTTGATATAAGCTCTGGCACTACTCTTCAAGAACTTGTTGACAAGATAAATAGTGATAAATCAAATCCCGGGGTTCTTGCAACAATTGCTGATACAGGTTTTGGAGATAACCCATATAAATTAATTCTTTCAAGCAAAAAGAGTGGTGAAGAGAATAGAATAACCATTGGTAGCCAATTGACAGGATTTAAACTAACAGAGACTAACGGTGCAGGTCATTCGCCACCTTCAAGTGATAGTGAAGTCACGATAAGCGATACAGAGCCTATTGATATTTCAGCCGCAAATGCAAATAATGAGATAGTATTCCGAGAAAGACTTGAAAATGGGGAGCTTGGGGCTGAACGCAAGGCAACTATTGCAGATGGTAATTATACCAATGGAGATGATCTCGCTGCTGCTATCAAATCTGCAATGGAGTCTGCATCAACAAACGGAACAAAATTTTCTGTTCTCTTTGACGAAGATACAAAGAAACTCACCATAAAAGAAGATGGATCAAATTTGCATGAGCTTCAAATGGAATGGGGTAAAAGCAGTGCGGCATCATCACTTGGATTTGACTCAGAAACAGACATCTACAAACCTTACGACTCAATACTCAATGCACGTTTTACAGTTGATGGTATTGATTATCAAAGACAATCTAATAATGGCATAACAGATGTTGTGTCTGGTATAAGCCTTGATCTTAAAGATAGTGGCCAATCATCTTTTAAAGTAGATTCTGATTTCGAGAAAGTTCAGAAAAGTTTAGAGGAGATAATATCTACTTTCAACACTCTTGCCACAGATATGTCATCAAAAAGTAAATATGACATAAATACAGGTGAAAAAGGGATACTGTTTGGTGAAACCGCTGTGTTGCGTATTGATGATGAACTGAAAAGTGTTTTAGGTCAAAAGATAGATACAGGAGGCTCTATAACAAGCCTTTATGATCTTGGACTTGAGACAAAAGAAGATGGCTCGCTTTCACTCAATACCAAAACATTGCAAAGTGTATTATCTTCTAATTCAGAAGATGTAATAAAATTCTTCACTGGTGATTCAGAAAAAGGGGTAGAAGGTTTAGGTGATATTCTTTATGATAAAATGACCAAATACACTAATGCAAATGGTCTTATGACAACTGAAATAGAGACCGCCCAAACCCGTATAAACAAAATGGATACTGAAATTCAAGAAGACACAAAGCGTCTTGATCAGCGATACGAATCATTGACCAAACAGTTCGTAAAATTAGATTCTTATATGAGCCAAATGAAATCACAGGGAAATTTTCTTGAACAGATGTTTAGTGTCAATAATAATGATAATAATAATAATTAATAATGTTAACACAGATGATATATATTTTTATATGATACAAATATCGCATTGTAAAATGGGTAAATAAGATTTTTATAGCAATTTTAGTTAAAATTGTGGAGAAAAAGATTATGGAGCATAGTGAGCTAAAGAGATATTTTATGGAGTTTAAAGCTATTCAAGATACGCAGATAGCAACATTTGAGGTCATTAATAATAATTCTAATAATAAGAATGTTTATAATGACAATATTAGAGCTATTGGCTCTAACTCAAATATTGATGAGCTTGATTTAGATAGAATGCTCTTTGAAAGAAATAGGGCTTTTGAAAATTTAAGAAGTGCTATTTCTCTTGTTTCCCAATCTGTTCTTAAGGGATTCAAAAATGAGGCAGACGATATAATTTATAAAGATACTCTTTTTATGAAAAAACTTGAAGAACAGAAAAATGAGATTTTGAAAAAGATAAATCAAAGTGCAAAAGGTAAACAGCTCCTAAAAGGATACATAACAGCACCTAAAAAATCTTTGCGTTTTATGAATAATAAAATTTAATAAATATCCACAAAATGCCGAAGAGTTATCTAAAAACAGATAAATATATAATACTATCTATAGTGCGTTTAAATTATATATATGGTGTAAAAAAAATAGATTTTACTTTGCCATTTATAATAAATTAAAAAACTTTTTGGAGGCTTAGAAAATGAAACCAACCGTTGGTATGCAAAAATACATGAATAATCACTATGAAGGCATGACTCCTGAGCAGCTTATTCTTATGCTTTACAAAGGGGCTATTTTCCGTCTTCAACTTGTAAAACAGGGGATTGAAGAGAAAAATATACAAAAAAGAGGGGAGAATTTAAGCAAGGTAATTGCGATAATTGCTGAACTAAATGCTTCAATAAATCCTGAGATGACTGATGAAAATACTAATTTTTTAAGGGGTTTATATAGTGCTATACTCATGGAGTTACCCAAAGTCTCTATTACAAATGACATTGATATAGTGAATAGAACAGAAAGATATATGTTAAAACTAAAAGATATTTGGGAAAATGATGTTATGGGAAAAAAGGCTTCATCTACACAACAACAAATGTTGCAAAAAGCAACTCCAACACCAGAGCAGAGAAAATCTTTCCTTGGGATGCTGACTGGTAAGAGTAATAGTAACTACAGTGAAGGTTATCAGGCTAAAATACACGCTTTTGCAGTATAAAATACTTGTTTTATGTAAAAAAAATGTTGACAATAACAGGTAAAAACTACATTTGTGGATAACAGTTTACGATATAATCATTCCAAATAGATTTAAGATACAATATTTTCCAATATTATAATAATATAAATGAAGATCAAGGAGGATATCATGAATATTAACTCAATAAAAACTGGCGACCCAATAGATATGCTGTCACCATTGCGCTCTGTAAAACAAGCTCAAGATAAAATAGAGACGGTAAAAACAGCAAAGATTGATAATCAGCCCGCAGGAGCTGATACAGACAATCAACTTAAAACAGAACAGGGAAAACAGATAAAAAACGATACAAAATTGCAAGGCAAAGATAAAGAAGAAGATAAAAAGCAAACAACCATGAAAGAGAAAGATGCTCAAAAAATGGTTGATGAGCTTAATGATTACATGGACGAACTTCAGACAAGCCTTGGATTCTCAATTACTAAAGCCCCCGATAATCAGATTATTTTTCAGATTAAAGATAGGACTACAAATGAAGTAATAAGGCAGATTCCTACTGAAGAGATACAAAAAATAAAAGAGAAGATGAATGAGTTGACAGGATTACTTCTTGATCAACATGTATAATAGATTTATGTCTGATAAAGTAAGTGTAATTATTCCAACATTTAATAGAGAGTGGTCTGTTGTTGATGCTTTAAAATCAGTTTTTGAGCAAGATTACCCTGGAGAGATTGAGATTATTATTGTTGATGATGGCTCAACTGACAATACATTGGGTCTTTTAGAAAAATTTGTCAGGGATACATTATCCCAAAACAGCAAACAAAATATCTCTGAAAAAGAGCCACTACATTACAAAAATACTCTACTATCTGAAAAAAAACTTATAATTCTTAGACAGGACAATAGAGGTGTCAGTGCAGCTCGCAATTTTGGTATAAAAGAGAGTAGTGGTGATTTTATAGCTTTTTTAGATTCAGATGATCTCTGGCTGCCTAATAAACTTTCATGCCAGATCGATTTTTTTCATAGAAATCCTGATGCTATGATATGTCAGACTGAGGAAATATGGATAAGAAATGGTAAGCGTGTAAATCCAAAGAATAAACATAAAAAAATATCAGGCATGATTTTCGAGCCTTCACTCCATCTGTGTCTTGTTAGTCCATCAGCAGTTATGATGAGACGCGAATTTTTTGATATTAAGGGCTTTTTTGATGAAACTCTTATTGCTTGTGAAGATTATGATTTATGGCTTAGAACCTCTGTAGATATGCCTATATGGCTTGTAGATAAACCTTGTATTATTAAGAAAGGCGGGCATGCTGATCAACTTTCGTCAAACCACTCTCTTGATAAATACAGAATCAAATCGATACAAAATTTGCTTAACTCTCCTAATATTTCTTTGAGCGATACTCAAAAAAGAGCTGCTATTAATGTGCTTAAAGAAAAATGTTCGATATACAAGCAAGGTTGTCTTAAGAGAGGTAAAACAGTGGATGAAGAATATTGTGTTGAAAACTTTTGAGTCAAAAAAAATGAGAAGTTTGCATTATTGCACCTAAGGCAACACAACAATATTGAAAGCTAAATCAATATTATTTATATCCCCTTTCTTAGAATCAAACATCTTGTCACTATTACTTTCATATATTATGCATTTTGATAAAGTTTGTGTAAGAATCAATTTTGCTTTTTTCCCAACCACATAAGTCCCTGACATTATCTTAGAGTTCACATTTATCTCTGCTTTTGGTTCGTTTTTTATAGCACGCTCTTTAACGCCTTTCTTTTTTATCTCTATTACATTAATCTCATTTGCAATAGCTTCAACCTTACGTTGCTTCATAAGTATCTGTTCGGCAATGCGGGCTTGACGTTCAAATACTTCATTAATAGTTTTTTCTGCTATCTCTGACTTCTCTTTTAGCTCTTTTACAATTTTAACCATCTGTTGTACCCGCATAATATCTTCAGATGCCTCTATTGTAGGCAGCTGCTTTTCAATCTCTCTTAAATCTATCTGTGCACGCTCTTGAACATATAGAGCATCAGAAATCTTAATATGCAATATCTTTTCTTCAGATTCAAAGTTAGCTATATCTTTTTTGATAGCTTTTCTCTCATCAGATTTTTTCTTAATTCTCATATCTAACTCAAAGAGCATCATCTCGATTATCCCTTCAGTTCCAACTTGAAATTTTGACGGAGATGCGTTTTCAGTGCCAATTTGTCCAGCCACTACACCACTTCGAGCATTGATAAGTGAAGAAATAATAAGACCGCTTTTGTTAATACACTGCCCACCAATAAATAGCTCAGAATCAATAATTTCCTTTTCAATAACTATATTGCCAAGAGCTTTAATTTTTGAATTATTAATGTATTCAGCATAAACATTGCCTCTAACCGTGATAGTATGAGAGTTAATAATTCCATGAGATACATGGAGATCTCCTGTAAGATAAATCTTAGCGCCTTGAACAGATTTTGTATAGAGGCTTGAACATTTTATATTACATCCAGCCTTTACAATACCATCAACAGTTACATTTCCACTGAAATTTATATCACCTGTATTTCCATCAACATCTCCTTTTATATGCAGTTTAGGAAAATGCTCTTTATCCATGCTATATCATCCTGTCAATCTCTTTACAGATTGCATCTAAACGAGCTGCAGAGATTTTTCCTGCAGTTTTAAGCTCTTGAGCAAAAAGAGAGACTTTATATTCCTCGATCATCCAAAAGAGGTTATCAATAGCGTAAGCCTTCTCTTTTGACAATTTAGATTCCAGCTTATCTACTATTTGGAATCTATCGAGCCGTTGATTATATCTATTATCTTTATCTGTTGTATTGCCCTTATCATTTATGCAAGATAGTTTGTAAGATTTAAAACATTCAATATACTTTACAATTTCTGACCATCGTTTCTGATCTCGAACAAGATCAACAACAGCCCTCTCCGCCCTGACTCTTATTGCTGAAATATATCTTTTTAGTTCAGTTATCTTACTATATGGATATATTTTAAGAAAATTAGGAGGAACAAGTTCTTTAAGGTTTTGCTCTAAAGTTCTTATAAGGTTAAACAAAGTTTTACGATTCATATTTTTTAGAGTGATATTTTGCAAAATAGTCTCTGTTGCTCGATATTCTTCACAAATTTCTGTAGCTCTTGAGATAAGCTCTTGCCCAGTTGAGTATAATTTGGGAAGAGTCAAAGAAGCATGTGACTCAAAATCCTTTTTTGTTCTAATATCATAACAGAAAAGATGGTTTAATGTACAGTCATACAGAGCTTGATTCAATAGGTCAATACCTCCGAAAAATGTTGAGTATCCTTTAAGCCTTGCAGCACCTTTTATATCTTTTTTAAGAGCATTCATATCATTTTCATAACAAATAGAAAATAAAGCTCTAATTCCCTCTTTGTGAGAATCTTCTGCTTGTTCTGCTGTTGTAAAAAGCCTTAAAGAGACTTTACAATTTGCCATGTTATTTGAGGTTTCATCAGCAAGTGCTGGGAATAGTTCAAATGATATTTTATTTGTATTATCACCAAAATCTAATTGGATTGATTTAGGAATAGATTTTTGGTTTGTTAAATTGGAAGTGACTTTAATGTTTCTTGAGCCTGAAGTCGATTGTAAATTTAATGAGTCTAAAAAATCCCAAGAGGTAATATTTTCTATCTCCCACTTCCTTTTTACCATTTCAAGATTTTTACTATGTAAGTTATTTTGAAGTTCATAATTAGAAGATTCAAGATAATCTTGAAGAGTTTTCAAGTCTCTTGAGGCTATAATCTCGTTATCATCTTCATCTCTTATAGAGATTCTCATTTTAAGGTGAGCCTCAATAGATTGATCAGACCATGCAGAAGGTGGAATATCAGCATTAAACCGCTCTTTGACAAAAGAGCTTAACTCATAAAAAAGTGATCTTCCTCTGTTTTGAATCTCATTGGAAATAATATCGGCTTTTTCAGATGCTGGCAAAAGTTTTACTCTATGTGATTTTGGAAGATTTTTTATAAGCGCCATTATCTTCTCACGAAAAAGTCCGGGAACTAACCAATCTACAGAAGATAAAAGATGATGACCAGCAGATAGAGCAGGCACTTTCACTGTTACGCCGTCATTTGCAGAGTTAGGATCAAAGTTATACTCTAAGTTAAAATCTAAATTTCCTAACCTAATTTTATCTGGAAAACCTGAAAGAGACTCTTCATCAATCTTTTTTTGCTGTAAATCTTCTAAAGTCATACGTAAAAATGAGTCATCTTTTTTATCTTTAAGATACTTTGCAAATGTCTTGATGTTGTAAAAAACGCGGTCAAGTCTGGAGCTGTAAAATAGATAAATATCCTCGTCTGTGATAAGAATATCACGCTTACGGGTCTTCTCTTCAAGCTTTTCAAGCTCCTCAATTAATTTTTGATTATGCTGCATAAATGGAAATTTCATATCTGTTTCGCCCTGAACAAGGGCATGACGAATAAATATTTCAGAAGCTTCCACAGGATTTATCTTTCCGTAAGCAACTGTTCTTTCAGGTACAATTATAAGCCCAAAAAGTGAGACTTGCTCTTTTGCTACAACTTCCCCCCGTTTCTTTTCCCAATGAGGTGATGACCATGAGTATGAACATAAATCTTTTCCAAGCTCTTCAAGCCAATCAACATCAATGGTTGCGGCACTTCTTGCAAATAGCTGCGATGTCTCAACATATTCAGATGCCACAATCCAAGTGCCAGCTTTATTAAATATAGATGAGCCTGGAAATATCATAGCCTTTTGACCTTTTGCAGCATGATATAGATTTTTCTCTTTTTTATTTGCAATATTACTAAGGTATCCAGAAAGAATTGATTTATGAAATGCGGTGTAAAATTCTCCACCAATCTCAAGACCATTTAATTTTACGCCTCTTGCAGCACTTGCATTTACCCCTTTTACGGTGCTTAAGTTAAGTTGCTTACTTCCTTTTAAATCTTTTTTATTATTTGAATTTAAGTTTTTTGGATTACTCAAAGAGTCAAGCTTTGTTTTGCCCGTTATTCCATGCTCATTTAAGACTGACATAATTTGAGTATGAATGTCACTCCACTCTCTCATACGTCTAAAAGATAGATAATGCTCTTTGCAAAATTTTCTAACACCGTTACGGCTCTTAGATTCACTCTTTTCACCGTAGCAGCTATTCCAAATATTAAGAAGAGATATAAAATCAGAGGCTGGGTCTTTAAAAATTGCATGTTTTTGGTCTGCTTGCTGTGCTTTATCCTGTGGTCTTTGTCTTGGATCTGAAATTGATAAAGCAGATGCAATAATTGCTGCCTCTTCAAGACAGCCGCGCTCATTAGCTTCAATCAAAATTCGAGAGAGCTTTGGATCAACAGGAATGCGTGCCATGATCTCGCCTTTTTCAGTTAGCACATAACCTCGTGCTGATTTTTTACGACCTATTTTTTGATTTTTACCTTTAATTTGTTCTTCTGCGGGGTTTATCTCTTCTACATTCTTTTTGTTAAGATTTATGTTTTGACTATTTAGATCATTGAGGTTTTTGTCTAACTTCAAAGATAGAGACTGTTTTTCAAGCCTAATTGCCCCAAGCTCAATAAGAGTGTCAAATCCATCTTTTATAGATTTTGGTGAGGGCATATCTATAAACGGAAATGACGAAACATCCCCAAGGTTAAGGGAGATCATTCTTAAAATAACCTCGGCAAGATTGCTTCTTAAAATCTCTGGAGATGTGAACAATGCTCTTGAATTGTAGTTCTCTTCATCGTAAAGCCTGATACAAATTCCATTTTCAACACGACCACACCGACCTTTCCGCTGATCAGCACTGCTTCTTGATATTTGTGTTACTGGCAAAGCGGTTGTGCGGGTTCTTGGAGAGTAGTGAGGAATTCTTGCAAGTCCTGTGTCAACTACATATTTAACACCCGGGATGGTTAGCGATGTTTCAGCTACGTTTGTTGAGACAATAATTTTTCTTCCAGGGCCTTTGTGAAATATTTTTGCCTGTTCAGCAGCAGATAGCCGTGCATATAGAGGAAGAACAGTTACACCAACCCAATTTCTACCGCGCAGAAGTTCAATTGCCTCTGTAATATCTTGCTCTGTCGGCATAAATATCAAAATATCCCCATGCCGTGATTCTCTGTTAATTGCCTCAACTGCGTCAACTGCAGCATCAACATAACTTTGTTCATCTTGATCAAGGTCATATCTATTATGATTATTTTGATTTTTACTACCGGACCCTTCTGACAATAATAAATTATCCTGATTTTGTTCAGTGTCATAGCTTTGTGGAGGTAGATACCGGACATCAACAGGATACATTCTTCCTGAAACTTCAATAATTGGTGCATTATTAAATGCTTTAGAGAATTTTTCAGTATCAATGGTGGCTGATGTTATTATAACTTTAAGGTCATTTCTTTTTTTTATCAGGGTTCTTAATATGCCAAGTGTAAAATCTATGTTTAGGCTTCTTTCGTGTGCTTCATCAACTATTATGGTATCATACTCGTTTAGAAATGGATCTCGTTGTGTCTCAGCAAGTAAAATCCCATCCGTCATAACCTTTATAATCGTGTTAGAGGCAGAGGTATCATCAAAACGGATTTTATACCCTGCAAATTGTTGGTCTTGGAAATCTTGTCCAGCATTTCCCTCTCTCAGCTCTTCAGCTATTCTTGCAGCCACGTTGATTGCAGCAATTCTTCTGGGCTGGGTGCAGCCAATCTTTTTTCTAATACCTCTGCCTGCTGCAATGCAAAATTTTGGAATCTGGGTAGTTTTTCCTGAACCTGTTTCACCAGCAATTATAACTACCCTATTATTTTTTATAGCTTCAATAATCTCATCTTTTTTATCTGTGATTGGAAGTTCAGGAATGTAGTTGATTGTTGGTATTTTTATATTTTTTCGAGAGTTTATTATTTTATTCATAATTTTTTTTAAATGGGTTATTGAACTTTATTAGAATTAAGATTTTTGATCTTTATTAAAATTGGTTGACATGACATTGATAATAAGAGAAAAATATATCTCTTGGAATTGTGCGTCATAAAAACTTATAAACTGTATATGCCCAATATGTAAACACATACCATAACATAATATAATATGGAGGAAATTTAAAGAATGGGTGAAGCGGCAATTAAAATTGGAAGAAAACACAAAAGTGTTTTCAAAGACAAGGTTATGGAGCTTCTGCCAAATGGTGGAAATCTAAATGCTTGTCTGACATGCGGTGCATGTGCATCAGGGTGTCCTGCTACAGGTCTTGAAGGAATGGATCCAAGAAAATTCCTGAGAATGGCAGCACTTGGAATGGACGAAGAGATATTGAGTTCAAAATGGGCATGGATGTGCACAATGTGTCAGCGCTGCATTTATGTTTGTCCCATGGAGATCAATATTCCGCAGTTGGTATTTCATGTAAGAAAATCGTGGCCCAGAGAAAATAAGCCCAAAGGGATTGTAGGTTCTTGTGATCAGGCTCTTAAAAATGACACTTGCAGTGCAATGGGTGCAACAGAAGAGGATTTTGAATTTGTTGTCAATGATGTTCTTGAGGAGTACAGAGAAGGACAGCCAGAATTTGCTGAGATGACAGCAGATATAAACAGAGAAGGTGCCGAGTTTGTTCTGAATCAAAACTCAAGAGAGCCTGTGACAGAGCCTGATGAGATGGTTCCTTTATGGAAAATTCTCCACCTTGCAGGTGCTGATTGGACATATAGCTCAAAAGGATTTGCAGCAGAAAACTACTGTTTGTTCATGGCAGAAGATCCTAACTGGGAAAAGATTGTAAGGCTAAAAGCAAAGGCAGTAGATGATCTTGGAGCCAAATATTGGCTCAACACCGAGTGAGGGCACGAACTATTTGCAGTCCTGGTAGGACTGAAAAAATTTAAAATTGAACACAAGTTTGAGATTAAAAGTATTATTCAGATGTATGCTCAATGGATCAGAGAAGGAAAACTCAAACCAAGTTCAGAGTGGAATAAAGAGAGAAAGATCAAGTTCACAGTTCAAGACCCATGTCAGCTTGTAAGAAAAACTTTAGGCGATCCTGTTGCAGATGATCTTCGCTATGTAGTTAAGGCTGTTGTTGGAGAAGAGAATTTTGTTGATATGACCCCAAATAAATCTAACAACTTCTGTTGCGGTGGTGGTGGTGGTTTCCTTCAATCAGGTTTTCCAGAGGCAAGAAGAGCTTATGGACAGACAAAGGCAAATCAGATACTTGCAACAAAAGCAGATTATTGTATAACTCCTTGCCATAACTGCCATGCCCAAGTGCATGATTTAAGTGACATTAATGGTCATGCTTGGCAAACAGTTCATCTTTGGACACTTTTGTGCCTCTCACTTGGTGTTCTTGGACCAAAAGAGAGAGCATATCTTGGTGATGATCTTGTTGATGTTGATGTATTCCACCCTGAAATGGGAGAGGAATAATAAAAATATTAACACATTTATAGTGTTTCAAAATCTAAAAAATAACTTAGATATTATATAATTTTTATTGATTTACAAAAATCCCGTTACAGACTATGTTTCTGTAACGGGATTTTTTTTAAAACTTTGACTAAAATAGATAGTCAGAAATGAAGGGTTATATCGTATAACAATATCGGGGTGAAATTATGGACAATAATAAAACTTTAACAACCATTAAATCAGATTTAAAAAAGATGAAGACTATAAACTCTAATATAGAAGCTGCTAAATTTGATCTGACTATTATCGGTGCTGGGATGGCTGGATTATCAGCTGCTCTTTTTGCAACTAATCGAGGTGTTTCAACAGTAGTTACAGGCAAAAAAAGCTCCATGAATTTTGCTACAGGTCTTATGGATTTAATGGGTGTTTACCCTTCAGGTGTTGAGAGGAACAACCCTTGGAAAGCTATTGAGACAATAAGAAACGATATTCCAAAGCATCCATACTCTTTTGTAAAAGATGACTATATAAAAGAGAGCCTTTTAGAGATGATTCAATTTTTAAAAGCTCAAGGTCTTTTCTATAAAACTAATGGAGAAGAAAATGTTAATGTAATAACCTCTCTTGGCACTGTGAAAAAAAGCTATTTAATCCCTGAATCAATGTGGAAAGGTGTCGCAGCGTTTGAACAAAAAGCTCCATCGCTAATTATAGATTTTTCTGGAATGAAGATTTACAGTTCAAAACAGATTGTCTCTACCCTTTCTGATAGCTGGAATAAACTTCAATCTGTTAGAATAGATTTTCCTGGTATGGAAAAACTTGAAGAGGTCTATCCAGAGCATATTGCAAGAGCTTTAGATATTGAGGCTAATAGGATAAAACTTGCAAATGCTGTAAAACCTCTTCTTGAAAAAGGTTTTATTAGTTCTGATTTCAATAATGGTAGTAATAATAATTGTGGAGAGATTAAATTTGAATATATAGGATTTCCCGCCCTAATTGGTATGTATAGAGCAGATGAAGCTATCAAACATTTAGAACAATTGCTTGGTATTTCAATTTTTGAGATTCCAACACCTCCAGTCTCTGTTCCAGGAATAAGGCTGCATGAAGCACTTACACAGGGACTTTTGAAAAACAGCGATCTAATTTATGAGCCAGAGATGGTTGAAAGCGTTCAGCGTCTTGAAGATGGAACATTTAGAATTAAAATAGCAAACAGCATGGCAGAAGATGATATTGCCCAACCTTTCAACTTAACTGAAAACAAAGACAGCACCATAAAAGATGTTGCTCAAAACAGTAAAAAAATAATATACACAAGAGCTATTATTCTTGCTACTGGTCGTTTTATGGGAAAAGGTCTTATAGCAAAGAGGACTGGTATTAAAGAATCTTTGCTAAATCTCCCTGTTACTCAGCCAGAAGAGAGAGAAAATTGGCATCATAAAGATTTGTTTAATCCACAAGGACATCCTATAAACAGAGCGGGCATTGAAATTGACAATATGATGCGTCCTTTATCTAATTCTGGAGAACCATTTGCAGAGAATATGTTTGCTGCTGGATCAATTCTCGCAAACAGTGATTGGACAAGAATGAAGTGCGGATCAGGAGTTGCAATTGCAACTGCATTTGCTGCAGTAAAATCTTTGCAGAATGTTCTTTGACTATGCAAAATAAATTATGTTCAGGAGAATTAAAAATGGTAGAGATGTTTGAAGAAAATCAAGAGAATAACGAAAAAGAAGAAAATTTTGCGGACCTGTTAGATTCTTATGACGTAGGAGATAGTAATGATATAAGGCAAGGAGATAAAATCGAAGGTACGATTATATCTATCGGTAAGAGCAATGTCTATGTTAGTACAGGCTCAAAGAGTGATGGTGTCGTTGAAAAAGCAGAGCTTATTAATGAAAATGGAGAGTTTCTTTATAAAGTTGGTGATAAATTAAGTCTTTATGTTGTCTCTTTAAACGAGAGCGAGATAATACTCTCAAAAGCTCTTTCAGGTTCTGGATATTCAGCTATGCTTGAAGATGCCTCTTTGAACCATACCCCGGTTGAAGGAAAAGTGTCAGGTATTATCAAAGGCGGCTTTAGTGTTGATATTATGGGCAAGAGAGCATTTTGTCCAGTAAGCCAAATTGATGTAAAATATGTTGAAAAACAAGAGGATTATCTTGGTAAAACATTAAGTTTTCTCATCACACGTTTTGCTGAAGGTGGTAAAAATATTGTTGTATCAAGAAGAGACCTTA
>JADFXA010000013.1:13974-18910 GCA_015233755.1 Desulfamplus sp.
GCGTTACTTATGGAAGCTATGAATAAAAATAGATAAATTAGATTAGCAAATCTTGAAATTTTGAAACTATTTTATTGCGAAGCTCGGGTTCGATACCCCGTCCGCTTTCGGCGGGGATAAGAATTTTTAGGTCGCCGTATTTTATCACAATTTTTTAGCCGAGCGATAAAACGCACGGCTAAACTTCATCTAAAGGCTGTAAAAGAGTTAATCAAGAAGACCTCCACCTCTTCTTCCTCCTGAAAAGCTCCTTCCTATAAACCATCCTGCTATTAAAACACCTGCTCCGGCACAGAACCATTTGATCATTGCTGTCTTTAATAGATCATCATCAGGTATAGCAACAATATCTTTCATATCTTGTGTTGAGAATAGGGAAGAATCTTCATTTTTAGATTCTTCTTTTTTAGAGCTACCTTCATCTTTTTTAAAGCTATTATCACCTTCTTTAGAGCTAATTTGTTCAACTGTTGTTATCTTGCTTTGGTCAGATTTTAAACCACGCAACTGAGCTTCAAGAAGTCTATTTTTTTCAAGCTGGGTGTTCAAAGCAACTTCAAGAGATTTTATTTTGCTTAAACATTCTGATGTTTTAATATCTTCTGCATTACTGAGTAAAGGACTAGTCTGATTTAGGGATTCACCAACAACCTGACCTGTAATCTGTCTTTTATCAATATTAGGGTCTTTCCCTTCAAGTTGTTCAATTCTTTTGTTTAGCTGTTCGATAATTAACGCTTTAGGCAGCTCTTTTGTAATATATTGACTCTCAACCCAACCAATATCTCCTTCTTCAGTTTTCACTTTAAGAAATCTGTCAGAAGTCTCAACTATCTCAACTTGCATATTACTTCTCAAGGTTTTTATTGTGTTGTATTGTCTACCCGGACCCTCTTTAAGGCTTAAAATAAGCATATCAGAGACATATCCTATCTCTGCAAGTGCGGAAGGAATTTTTGTGAACAATACTAATGAGAAGCATATTAAAGCTGATAATATATAAAGAACGTAATATCTCTGGGTTGTTTTCATTTTTATTTTCCTATCTTATTATGATTCAATTAATCGCTGTCTCTTTATCAGGAATAATAGTAGAGAGAACTAACTAATTCACCCTATGTTCTAATTTATGCACAAATGGCATCAAATATTTGATTTTTTGCTTTAATAACAGCCATTCAAAAAATTTACAATACCAAAAAATACCTTGCAAAGCTGTTTGAGTAAGTGTATCACACCTGACATGATGAAACTTTTACACGAACGAAAAGAGATTATAAAATACTCATTAAAAATGGTTCAGTCAGCTCTTACAACAGGCTCTGGTGGGAATTTAAGTATCTTTAATAGAAATGAAAAATTAATTGCTATAACCCCAAGTGGAATTGAGTACCACGAGCTTACCCCTGACGATATTATTTTAATGGATATTGATGGAAATATTATTGCACCTTATAACTCTACATTTTTAAACTCTAATTTGCAGAGTGAAAATTTCAACCTAAAACCCTCCAGCGAATTTGGATTTCACCTTGCCCTTTATCGTAAAAGATCAGATATAAACGCTGTGGTTCACACCCACTCACCTTATGCTACGACATTTGCCTGCCTTAACAGAGAGATTATGCCTGTTCACTATCTTGTAGCTTTTGCGGGTAACAAAGTGCCTGTTGCCCCTTATGCCACATTTGGGACAAGAGAGCTTGCAGAGAACATAGCCTCCACGATTGGTGATTACAACGCTATACTCCTTGCCAATCATGGTTTAGTAGCTGTTGGAAAAAATATTCAAAATGCCTTTAACGCTGCCGAAGAGATTGAGTTTGCAGCACGAATCTGCTATCAAACTGAGTGTATAGGAAAACCTGTTACTCTTTCTGATGATGAAATGGATAGAGTTATTGCAAAGTTCAAAGATTATGGTTCAAGAAAAAAAAATCAATTATGATAAAATATCAGATTTATGACTGTTAGAAGTATAGTTAGGAAAAGGTAATATGTTCAAGGATAAATTTTGCAACTTAGCTATCAAAAATATCTACAATGGTCTTGTTGAAGGCATTTCCAACTTTTCTCAACAAAGCAGGGTAGCATTGATATACTCTCTTTATCCTTCTGATCCACTGAACATTTACGATCCTAATAAACTTCTTAAAGGACACGAGCTAAGACTTAAAGAGATATACTTTGATGATGACTCTTGGAAAGAGGGTTTAGTTAATAAGATAAAAAATCAACCCCAAGGACATTTTATCACTCATGGAGCTATTCAGCTTGCTGGTACTATATCTTTTGGAGGTAGTTCAAGCTCATTTTTTTACCAAATGTGGTTTACAGACCATCACCCTAATATGTGTTCAATCTCACCTACAGAACGATGGCTTGAACATGCGGGTTGGTTAATGTCTCAGAATTTTTCACAGGAGAATATGTCTATGGAGAATTCAGGATACGTTCTGCAAAACTACGCTATTAATGCGATTGAAGATTATATTGTTGATGTAAGAAACAAGATTCTTGGCATTGATTCAAAGATGTTGATTAAACCAATACTTGATATGATTCTTAAACTCTCTAAAACAAAAGAAGAGGGTTACTGGCCAAGAGGACGTCTTGTTTTTGTTGATCCAGAATTTTTGCCAGAACTTCATTTTCTTGCAAAGATTCACAGACTTGAACGCCCATTTACAAGTAATATAAAGCATGTAAGAAAATTGATGCTTGCTGTAGAGTATTCTAATAGGATATTGGTATCTGACGCTAAAAGAATCATTGGTATATCTGATTCTCCTGTCCCAGATTACGCTGTCTCTGCATTTTTTAATGGAGATTATGGATTTGTCGAGCTTGCTGGACAACCGATATGCAGCTTTTTTGATGGGGCATTTCACTCCACAACAAGGCGGGCAAAACTTGTTGAGCTTGAAGAGCTATTATTAGATTGCAACCATGATACATTGGCTTGCACAGAGCTTTTTCAAGTCGTCTCAAAACTTGTCCATACTGCACAAAATAAAAGGCATGGGGCAACTCTTGTATTAAATATCACTGACAATCCAGTAGTGTTATCAGGACATATACTTGAGCCGCCGCTTGATCTGCGTAAAGAGGAGTATTTTAACCTTGCCTCTTCTTTAATTAAAATTGACGGGGCATTACATATCATGTCTAACTGTGATCTTATAGGGTTTGGCTGTCTTTTAGATGGTAAATCTATACCATCAGAAAATATAGGAAGGGGGGCAAGATATAATTCAGCTCTAAGATTTACAGCAGAACATGAAGATGTAATTGTAGTTGTTGTATCATCAGATAGACCCGTTTCTATTATTTACCGCGGCATAGAGATAACTAATAAATATGAATCTGATCCCATTAAAGAGTATCTATATCAACCAGAAACGCTTAAAGAGTATTTAAATATAAAGGATTATTAAAATGACACACCATGAAGATCATAATCATAACCATTCAGACGACTTAGATAACCACGTTCATGACCATTCGCACAGTCCAGGCAGCCACTCTCATAAACATTCACATGGCTCAGATAACCATGCACATAGCCATCACCACTCAGAAGAGACACTCTCTTTGGCTCAAAAATTTTCCATGTTACTTAAACATTGGATTGACCACAACAATAGCCATAAGGAGAGCTATCTTTCATGGGCTGATAAGGCTGATTTTGAAAATTCAGGAAAAAATAATCTTTCAGAAGCTGCTAACATTCTAAGGAAGACAGCAGAACTATCTGAACAAATAACAGAACAGCTTCAAAATGCACTAAAATCTATAAAAGATTGAAATATGTTGTGATTTAACAATTTATTTAAAGCTGTCAAGCCTATTTTTAGTTGTTCTCATATTGAATAGTGCTGTTTGATAATTTTGGAGCAATATATGGATAAAGCTGAGACATAAGCATTCCAGTCATCATAACTACACAACCCAACAAAGAACGTCCAGATAGAATTTCACCTAATATTATCCACCCACCAATTGCAGCTATAACTGATTCAAGGCTTAACAAAATTGAGGCGTGTGCAGGATGGCTGGTCTTTTGACCATAAATTTGGAGAGAGTAGGCTATTCCAACAGAAAAAACGCCGCCGTAAAGAATAGGCAAAGCCGCCATTCTTATCCCTTCAAATGTTATTGTCTCAACCACTAATGCAGCACAAATGCTTAAAGCAGAGCATACCATTGATTGAATAAATGAGAGAGTCAAGGTATCCATACGTGTTCCAAGTTTTCCAACAAGATGAACATGTATAGCAAAACAAAATGCTCCAGCAAGCTCAAGAAGGTCGCCATAACTGATAGTCATAGATTCTGTTACACTTAAAAGATAAAGACCAATAGTTGCTAAGATAGCACCAAACCATGTACCGGCGCTTGTCTTTTCTCTCCATAAAAGCCCCATAAGTGGTACAATAACCACATAAAGCCCAGTTATAAATCCAGCTTTACCAGCAGTTGTATAAACAAGACCAACTTGTTGCAATGAAGCTCCAGCAAAAAGAGCAATACCTGCAAACATCCCGCCTTTTAGGTCTGATTTGATATTATCAAAGTTATCTCTTTTTAACTCTTTTTTATTAAGAACATTTTTATACAAACCATCTGCTATTTGTTCTCTTTTTTTATTATTTTTTATTAATTATAATAAGTGGAAGTAATGAAAATGCACCAAGTGCAAAGCGAATTCCGTTAAAAGTATAAGGACCAACATGATCCATTCCCATTCTCTGAGCAACAAATGCAAGCCCCCAAATTGTTGCAACAAATAGCAAAATAAAGTCCGATTTCAGAGTTCTCAAAAGTATTACTCCTTGTTTTGATTATGTATCATAATATGCTGATTTTTACAGCCTTGAAATAAATTTCAGGGCTAAGATAACAGAAGTCGGCTAAAGCCGACTATAATAACAGA
>JADFXA010000140.1 GCA_015233755.1 Desulfamplus sp.
CAATATTTAATAATTGTCTTGTCTATTTTCTAAATCAAGATATTAAAGATTAGAAGATTGTAAAATAAATATAATCTGCTGATTTTGCCATCATTAATATTGTGATTTTGACAAATAATTATAAATCAAGGAACATAATGGAAAAAAAACGCTCATTAATTGATGTAATAGATGAGTATGTTCAATCAGGAAAGGTAAAGTTACCCGTAATGGATCAAAACAGCCTGATGGTACAAAAGGAGATAAGTAAAAGCGAGCCTGACCTTGACCGTATTATAAATCTGATTAAAAAAGACATCTCATTAACTACAGAGTTACTAAAAATTTCAAACTCATCATTTTATAAAGGGCTTGAAGCGGTAAAGACGGTTCAAGAGGCAGTTGTCAGGTTAGGCATAGTTGAAGTAACTAACATCATTCTTCTTGTATGTCAGAAAAACGCTTTTAAAGCACAAGATCCAATACTCCAAGAATTTATGAACAAAATGTGGATACACTCTGTTGGTTGTGCTGTTGGTACTCAATGGCTTGCCCGTTATTATCAATACAATAACTTAAATGAGGCGTTTTTAGCAGGTCTTCTGCATGATGTTGGGGCATTTTTTCTTTTATCTGTTATGGATCAAATAAAATCAAAAAATTCTAATATTCCACATAAATTAATAGTTGATATTGTTGCTAAAATGCACACTCATTATGGTAATGTTCTCCTTACAGATTGGAGTTTACCTGAGCAGTATTGCAAAATTGCTAATGAGCATCATAATACTGAATTTGATACAACAAACTTGCTCTTAGTTATGATTCGGTTCTCAAATAAGGTTTGTCAGCAGATTGGGGCGGGTTTCATTGTAAATGATGATAGTGATATTTTTGCATGTGAAGAAGCTGCTGTGCTCGATATTAACGATGTTACCATTGCACAGCTTCAAATTAAAATGGAAGACTCTTTAAGGTTGTCATAATGATAAATAAGATAAATTATATAATTTTAATTCTTTTAACAATTCTGATAAATTTTCCTCTATTTTTAGATGCGAATGAAGAGGTAGATACTTTGCTAAAAAAAGATATAAAAATCCTTTTTCTTGGAGACTCGCTTACAGAAGGCTTTGGAGTAGAATCAGAAGAGGCATTCCCATCACTTCTTGACTCCATGCTAAAGCAGAAAGGATACAATAATATAAAAATAATCAATGCGGGAATCAGTGGCTCAACAACTGCAAGTGCTGTCTCAAGACTTAAATGGTATTTGAAAAGCAAACCCGAAATGAGACCAGAAATTTTGTTTTTGGCACTTGGAGCAAATGATGGACTCAGGGGTTTATCTTTAAAAGCAATGGAGCAAAATTTAAACGGTGCAATTGAGATAGCTGTCTCTTCTGGAATGAAAGTTATCCTTGCTGGAATGGAGATTCCCCCGAATTATGGTGTTGAATATACTAATAATTTCAGAGATGTTTTCAAAACTCTTGCAGATAAACATAAAATAGCATTTATGCCTTATCTTCTTAAAGATGTTGGGGGATTTGTCAATCTTAATCTCCCTGATGGAGTTCATCCAAACGCAGATGGCTATAAAATAGTTGCCGGCAATGTGCTGCCATATATTTTGGACAAACTATGATGATTACCTCTAAAGAAATTATGACATCTTCTTTGAAGATACTTGAAGTAAAGAGGTTGTATAAAACTTACACTCAGGCAGACTTTGGTCGTTTAAAAGTAATTGACGATATAAATTTTGAAATAGGTAAGGGTGAAACAGTTGCAATCACAGGTCAATCAGGCAGCGGAAAGACTACGCTCATGGCACTGCTTGCTGGTCTTGACACACCCGATTCTGGCGAGATTCTTATTGATGGGAATAATCTTAACAAGATGAATGAAGATGCTCTTGCAAAGTTCAGAGCCCAAAATATAGGTATAATTTTTCAGCAATTTCACCTAATGCCTAATCTTTCAGCTATAGAAAATATTTCTCTTCCACTTGAAATATTAAAGGCAGAAGATATTGAGGAGCGAGCTAATACGGCTTTGAAACAGGTAGGACTCGAACAGAGAAGAGAACACATGCCAAGACAGTTAAGCGGAGGAGAGTGCCAAAGAGTAGCGATTGCAAGAGCAATTGTGGTAAAACCTACGATACTTCTGGCAGATGAACCTACAGGTAATCTTGACATTAAAACAGGAGAACAGGTATCTTCTCTTTTATTTGATTTGGTTACAGCTTCTGGAATGACTTTGATTGTGGTAACTCATAATATGGAGCTTGCAAGAAGGTGTCAGAAAATTCTTAAACTTGATTCTGGTAAGTTTAATTAATTGATGGTACCGAAGAGAAGACTTGAACTTCCACACCTCGCGGTACTAGATCCTAAGTCTAGCGTGTCTACCAATTCCACCACTTCGGCACATCATTATTCTGAAATAAAAATTTAAACCTTTATTAAGGCAAAATTATTATGGGACATCCATTTATCCCATATAAGATATTAAGTCAACTATTTTGTAATGTTTACCGAATCCATTTTGTAAGATAAAAAAGGAGATAATATATAGAGCAACATAAGAATGAAGACTAAATATCCGAACCATGGAGTAAATACAAATATTATCAGCAAAGTTAAGTTACTCCACATAAACCATGGATTTTTATCCATAAATCTTCCCATGTGAAGATATTTAACAGGATAGAAATTCATAAGAGCAGATGTAAATATAAAAAGTCCTAAAGTAAAAAAGCCCAAAAATGTGTATAATTCACTATTTGTACCTGAAATATGTGCCATAATTACAATAGGTGATGTAACAAACAATGCTGCTGCTGGAGTAGGTAAGCCTTTGAATAATCCCGGAATTGGATTCTTGTCTAATGTAAAATAGACAAGCCTTGCAAACCCTGACAAAGCATATATTGTCGCAACAAAACCAAAAGGCAATGACAACATATCAGAAGTTGAATGGGTAGAGAAATAGATATAAAGTATCCATGCTGGAGAGATACAAAAACTTATACCATCAGCAATATCATCCATAATACCGCCAAATGTTATTCGTCCTTTGGTTACACCAGGCAGAGGTTCTGTTAAACCAAGTTTTCTTGCCATTGCTCCATCTAACTTGTCAAAAACGGCAGCTCCTATAAGTAAAAGATATGATTCTGTCATTTTTCCTTGATATGCAAAAAATACAGCTAATAGACCCATTATTGCATTCATTGTAGTTAAGGTATTTGGAAAAACAGATAAAATTCTCCGTCTTAAAAGATTATTGTCAAGGCATATTTCATCTAAGCAGTATGTTCCATATTTTCTGCAATATCCAGCTATTGAGCCAAAGTTGATTATTAAAAATAGTATCTCAATAATAAATAGATTTCTGAGCGGAAGGTTACCAAGTTTCCCTATCAATTTATAAATTATTTCATAAAAATATCCTTCACCTATAAGTGGAACATAGAATGCGTGGACATAGAGAAGTAACCCAAGAGGGGCAGCAACAATGGTGCGAAGTCTCGTTAGTTCACGAAGTTCGGGCTCTTGCCCGTATCTTAATGCAAAACCACGCATAAAGTGGGCAAAATTATTTCTAATAAGAACTGTAACGCATATAATTAAAACAAATATAGCATGTAAAAGCTCTAAACGGCTATGGACAGGAGAGACAAAAAGTAGTCTCCACATCATTCCAACTGCAACTAAAGGAAATACAATTGAATAAACAACTCTGTCCATGATTAGATCTGCAAGTTCAGCAAAAGTGGGATTTGAGCTAAAACGCTCAGAAAACCAACCATCAACAAGATCAAAAACCATTGATGTAAATAATAGAATTGTTCCTGTAAGATAAATAACAGGATTACGAGTAAGCATAACTGCCATTGCACAGACCATTCCGATAAAAACCAGAATGGGGCGTCCATAAACCAATACAGGAGTCATTCTTCTTAACACTATCTGTTTTGTTACCATTCTATATTCCTCAAAAAAGGATATGCTCTATTGCAAGATAAAATTTGGCCTACTGCAAAAAGGACTTTCTATCCATTAAGATAAAGTGTGAGAAAGCTTTGCAGGAGCTCTATTGTATTAACTAATTGATTTTATACCAATTGCATTTCTTATTTTTTCAATAAACGGAACCGAATACTCTCTTGCTTTTGATGCACCTTGTTTCAAAATAGCATCTAAATCACCAGGTGATTTTATAAGCCTGTTGTATGTCTCTCTTGGTTCTCTTAAAATTTCATTTAAGTATTCAAAAAGTTCTTGTTTCATTGTTCCCCATGCAATTCCTTCCATATATCTTCTTTCCATCGCTTTAACCTCTTCTTGGGTGGCGAAGGCTTTGTATATTGCAAAAAGAGTGCATGTTTTGGGATCTTTTGGCTCTTCTGGTGCAAGCGAGTTTGTTGTAATTTTCATTATCAACTTACGAAGTGCCTTATCTGACTCAAACAGAGGAATTGTGTTGTTATAGCTTTTGCTCATTTTTCTTCCATCAAGTCCTGAGAGAACCGCACTTGTTTCATCAACAACAGCCTCTGGCAAAACAAAATGCTCTCCATATGATTTATTGAACCTGCCTGCAATATCTCTTGTCATCTCAATATGTTGAATCTGATCCTTACCAACCGGAACTTTGTTTGCGTTAAACATTAAAATATCTGCTGCCATCAATATTGGATAGCAAAATAGCCCCATTGTTATATCTCTATCTAAATCATTTCTCTCTTTATCAAGATTTAAGGCATCTTTATCAGAAGTTGAGATATTTTTATCAGTATGTATTTTTATATTAGCTTCATTATCAGCAACAGCAGCTTTGTAGGCATGCGCTCTATTCATCAAACCTTTTGCAGTAACACAAGTCAAAATCCATGTTAGCTCAGGAATTTCAGGAATATCGGTCTGACGATAAAAAATAGATTTATTAGTATCAAGCCCCATTGCGATCCAAGTTGCTGCAACTTCAAGAGCTGACTTTTGTATCCTTTCAGGCTCCTGACATTTAATTATTGCATGATAATCTGCAAGAAAATAATATGATGTTTTATTCTCTTCTTTGCTTGATTCAATAGCAGGGCGTATGGCACCTACATAATTTCCGAGATGCGGTGTGCCTGTTGTGGTTATTCCAGTTAGAATATCTGCATTTTTCATTTAATTGATTTCCTTAAAGATATATTTAATCTGTTCATTTTTTGAGGTATGTTTTACTATCATAATCGTAAGATAAAACAAAGTAGAAGCAAAAAAAATATCAAAACAACTTTATAATAAAGAGGATCCAAAAAGGTAAATATGAAAAGAGTTAAAATAAACACCCTTCTTGCATCAGATAAACAAATAGAAAAAATTATTGTAAAAGGTTGGGTTAGGACAAAGCGTGATTCTAAAGAGTTTTCATTTATGGAGTTAAATGACGGTTCATGTTTAAAAAATATCCAGATTATTGCTGATAGCAAACTTGAAAATTACGTTGAAATCTCATCTATAACAACTGGTTCTGCCGTTTCAATTGAGGGACGACTTGTAGAGTCTCCGGGAAAAGGTCAAAAATGGGAAATTCATGCTGATAAAGTTGATGTTATAAGTATTGCACCTGAAGATTATCCTCTTCAGAAAAAAAGACACTCTGATGAATTTTTAAGAACTATTGCCCATCTACGCTCGAGAACTAATAAATATGGTGCAATATTTCGCATAAGATCAGAGATGGCTTATGCAATTCATAAATTTTACAATGAAAAGGGGTTTAGATATTTACATACACCAATAATTACAGGTTCTGACTGTGAAGGAGCTGGTGAGATGTTTAGAGTCACAGCTCTTGATCCCTCATTAGTTGCGAAAACAGGCAAGATGGATTTCAATTCTGATTTTTTTGGGCAAGAGGCAAATCTTACTGTATCAGGTCAATTATCTGCTGAAATGTTTGCGTTGGCACTTGGAGATGTTTACACATTCGGGCCGACATTTAGAGCAGAAAATTCTAACACCAGCCGTCATGTTGCAGAGTTTTGGATGGTTGAACCAGAAATGGCATTTTGCGATCTTAATGGTAATATAGATCATGCTCAAGAACTTCTAAAATACCTAACAAAACA
>JADFXA010000141.1:0-1511 GCA_015233755.1 Desulfamplus sp.
CTCTGTTGGTTCTGCTGCAATTGATAACGAAGAGTGCTGGACATATCAGGCAATGCTACGATCGCTTGGGCTTGTCTATATTGAACATCAGGCTCGTATCTGACACAGTGCAACTGTAGCGGCTCTGGCAGAGTCGTTTGGACGCGGTGCAATGACCAACCACTGGATTGATCTTAAAAACAGTGATTGTATTCTCATCATGGGCAGCAATGCCGCAGAAAATCATCCCATCTCCTTCAAATATGTTACTGAAGCAATGCGGAATGGTGCAAAACTTATAAGCGTTGATCCTCGTTTCACAAAAACTTCATCAAAAGCAGATATTTATGCCCCTCTACGTTCTGGAACTGATATTGCCTTTCTTGGCGGCATGATTAAATATATTCTCGATAATAACCTCTACAACAAAGAATATACTGCTGAATACACAAACGCATCTTTTATTGTAGGTAAAGATTTTGATTTTAAAGATGGCTTCTTTTCTGGCTACACAAAAGGAAAAGAGGGACCATCTATGGGCAGTTATGACAAATCTAAATGGGCTTTTGAAGTTGATGACAAGGGTATTCCAAAGATGGATAAAACCCTGGAAAACCCAAGAACTGTTTTTCAGCTTATGAAAAAACATTATGAGCGTTATACACCGGAAATTGTCTCTACAATCACAGGAACATCTCAAGAAGAGCTTCTTGCTGTTTATAAAACATATGCAGAAACTGGTGCAACAGGCAAAGCTGGCACAATTATGTATGCAATGGGTTGGACTCAACATACAGTTGGAACCCAGATGATCCGCACAATGTGTATTATTCAGCTTCTTCTTGGCAACATGGGTGTTGCTGGCGGCGGTGTAAATGCTCTTCGCGGAGAGTCAAATGTTCAAGGCTCTACAGATCACGCCTTGTTATGGCACTTGTTACCCGGTTACCTTAAAGGAATCAAAGCATCACAAGATACCCTTACAGCCTACAACACCAAATGGACACCAAAAAGCAGTGATCCTCTCTCAATCAATTGGTGGCAGAACTATCCAAAATATTCTGTAAGTTTATTAAAATCCTTCTTCGGAGATAAAGCAACCAAAGATAATGATTTTGGTTTTTCATGGCTTCCAAAGGCAGATGACACAGGCAGTTATTCATGGTTTGACATCTTTGATGCCATGTTTAAAGAGAAGATTAAAGGATTTTTTGCATGGGGACAAAACCCTGCTTGTTCAGGTTCAAATGCTGGCAAGACAAGAAAAGCACTTGAAAAACTTGACTGGATGGTCAATGTCAACCTGTTTGACAATGAAACAGGCTCTTTTTGGCATGGTCCGGGTGTTGATCCATCTAAGGTAAAGACTGAAGTTTTCATGCTGCCAGCAGCAGCTTCGGTTGAAAAAGAGGGCAGCATCATAAACTCTGGACGCTGGATGCAGTGGCGTTATCAAGGACCAAAACCAATGGGTGACAGCCGTCCTGATGGTGATATTATTCTTGAGCTTTTCAATAAGATAAAAGAGCTTT
>JADFXA010000141.1:1611-3231 GCA_015233755.1 Desulfamplus sp.
AGCCGTCCTGATGGTGATATTATTCTTGAGCTTTTCAATAAGATAAAAGAGCTTTATCATAAAGATGTTGCTGAAAGTTCTAATAACAGCAAAGTTGGTAATGGCGGTAAAAAAGGAAAGGGAAATAAAAGCGGTAAAAATGGCAAAGAAAATAAAGCTGGAGTATTCCCTGAACCGATCCTCAATCTCAAATGGGATTATGCCACCAATGGCGTTTATGATCCTCATAAAGTTGCAAAAGAGATTAATGGCTACTTCTTAGAAGATGTAACAATCAAAGATAAACAGTATAAAAAAGGGACTCGTGTTCCTAACTTCACCATGCTTCAGGATAATGGATCAACATCTTCAGGCTGCTGGGTTTACTGCGGTAGCTACACTGAAGATGGCAATATGTCGGCAAGAAAAGATACTACAGATGCTCCAAACAACATAGGGCTCTATCCTAAATTTGCATGGGCTTGGCCTCTTAATCGCCGCATTATCTACAATCGTGCATCAGTTAATGCAAAAGGAGAGCCTTGGAATAAAGATAAATGGGTTGTCAAATTTGCAGGTGAGCAAAAAGATGGTAAATGGACAACAAATAAATGGGATGGAGATGTTCCAGATGGTGGTGCATTCCCGCTTGAGAATCCTGATGGAACAAAACGTGAAGATGGAAAAAATCCATTTATCATGCAAAAAGATGGATATGGTCAGATATACGGACCAGGTCTTGCAGATGGACCATTTCCTGAACACTACGAGCCTTTAGAGTGTCCTGTTGAGAAGAATTATTTAAGTCCCCAGATGACCAACCCAACAGCAGTTGTCTATTCGACAAGTGAAGATGCACACGCAACCTGCGATCCAAGATTTCCGTTTGTTGGCACAACATACCGTGTCTGCGAACATTGGCAGACTGGTTTAATGACCCGCCCTCAAGCGTGGTTGATGGAGTTACAACCCCAAATGTTTGTTGAGATGAGTGAAGAGCTTGCAGCATTAAGGGGAATTAAAAATGGAGAACGTGTAAAGGTTAGCAGTGCAAGAGCATCAGTTGAATGCACAGCTATTGTAACCAAACGTTTTAAGCCTTTTAAAATTGGCAACGGTGTTGTTCATCAAGTTGGCGTGCCTTGGCATTATGGCTGGATGTGGCCATCAAGCGGAGCTGAAGAGAGCGCAAACCTCTTGACCCCATCTGCTGGCGATCCAAACACCCGTATTCCTGAAACCAAAGCATTCATGGTCAATGTAACCAAAATATAAGGGAGATGATCAGCATGGAAAAATCGTTTTTTATTGATACAACTATCTGCACAGGGTGCAGAGGATGTCAGGTAGCATGCAAACAGTGGCACGATCTGCCTGCTGAAAGCACAAAGAATTTAGGGACATTCCAAAATCCGCCTGATCTCTCATTTATGACCTATAAATTGGTGAGAATGAAAGAAGAGCTTATTGAAAATAAGCTGAATTGGCTCTTTTTTCCAGATCAGTGCCGTCATTGCATAGAGGCTCCATGTTTGCAAACTGCTGAAAATCCTAACGCAATTTACAAAGATTCTTCAACTGGTGCAATTCTCTATACTGCAAAAACAAAAGAGCTTGATGCTGATGCCATTATTGAATCTT
>JADFXA010000141.1:3330-6093 GCA_015233755.1 Desulfamplus sp.
AATTCTCTATACTGCAAAAACAAAAGAGCTTGATGCTGATGCCATTATTGAATCTTGCCCTTACAACATACCAAGAAAAAGAGAAGATGGAACGCTTGCTAAATGCGATATGTGTAATGACCGTGTTCACAACGGACTGAAACCAGCTTGTGTGCAAACTTGTCCAACTGGCACAATGAATTTTGGTGATCGCCAGGAGATGTTGGATATGGCAATGAAAAGGGTTGCCGAAGTTAAAGCAAAATTTCCAAATGCTTTACTTTTAAATTCTGAAGATTTGAATGTAATTTATTTGGTTGCCCACGATCCTAAGCTCTACCATGAATATGCTGTTGCTTCACGCAGCAAAGTAGAGAGAGGGATTAGTCGTAAAGTTGCACTGCGTAAGATGATGGGTCCATTTGCCTCACTTCTTCGTGCTTAATTTTTCTATTTGACAACTTTATTTTAATAAGATTTGACAACTTTTTTAAAGTTGTCAAATCTATACTCCCAACCTTTTATAACCATTCAAATACAGGGCTGTATATTCTATTAATAGCCCTTCATCTTAAATTAATAATAGTCTATGGATAACAGCATGAAGATGGTAGATAATTGTATTACATTGGAACAGATAAAGAAGTCAGCGTCATCTCTAAGAGTCTTAAGACCTGCATATAAAGAGTTCATTGATTTTTATGAGGAGTTTTTTATTGCTCAAGAAGAGGCTAAAACCCAAATCAACCTTGATGCAATTGCAGAGGAGCTTGATAATCAGCTAAAACTTAAAACAGATAATACAACACCCCTGATATCGACTTTAGACTTTGTTATTTTTCAAAGCCAAGCAGAGGTACTTTTTGAAAAAATTTGCAAAATAGCAAAGGAAAAAGGGTCTCCTTCTCTTAGCAGTGCAGCAGAAAAGATTTCTCAGCTGTTTTTTATAAACTCTTCTACATCACAGAGCTGTAACCAAATAGAGAGCTATAAAAGGATAGATAATATCTTTAAAGCATTATTATATAACGATCATAAAATATTAGAAACTACAGCTAAATCTCTTGAGCTAAACAAAGATGCTCTAATTTTTTTGGGATTTGCAGCAATATCTCCTTATATTCAAACCTATTCTACACAATTATCCAAATACATTAAAACAGAAGATTCTTATACAAAAGGGTCGTGCCCTATATGCAGTGGTTCTCCTCAAATGGGTTATTTTAATCAAAATGGAGATAAATATCTTATATGCTCTTTTTGCCAACATCGCTGGAAAACATCCCGAATGGGCTGTTCACTATGTGGAAATCGGGAAAAGGGCAAACAACACTATTTTTTCAATGAAGAGGAAAAAGAGTATCGTGTCGATCTGTGTGATAACTGTAGAAAATATATTAAAGTTATTGATTTAAGAGAGATTACACGAGATTTCTATCCACCGCTTGAAATGCTTTGCACCATTCATTTAAATATGCAGGCAGCAGAACAGGGGTATATCAGTGTGCTTTAAAAATAAATTTATATGGATTTTTATAATCATAGCTATCTCATTCTACGCAATTGTTGGTTGCCAAGATGATGAAATTAAAGTTCCAATTCCACCTGTAAATCTAAATATTGATGATAACGAGGTTGTATTTGGATCATCTTTAGCTTTGCAGGGGCATGCAGGCTATCTTGGACAGGAGACTCTTAAAGGAGCAATGTGTTATTTAAACCATGTAAATCAAAAAGGAGGGGTTCATGGGCGAACTATTCGAATGATAACACGCGATGACAGCTATGATCCTCCAAAGTGCCTTGCAAATACTCAGCAATTTATTATTCAAGATAGAGTTTTCGGTCTTTTTTGTTATGTTGGAACCCCCACCACTGTTAAAATTCTTCCATTGGTTGAGGAGGCTCAAATCCCTCTACTTGGTATGTTTACAGGTGCCAATGCTCTTCGTGAACCCTTTTTGCCATACGTTATTAATGTCAGAGCATCATACTATCAAGAGACTGGTGCTGCAGTAAAACATCTTGTGCAAGAGCTTGGACTTAACCGCATCGCTGTCTTTTATCAATATGATGCTTTTGGATTTGATGGCTTAACAGGAACTGAACTTGCACTAAAAAAATTTAACCTTGAGCTTGTAGGACGCGGAAGTTATGTTCGCGGAACACATGATATTAGGGAAGGTCTTGAAAAGATTATGGAGTCAGATGCTCAAGCAGTTGTAATGATCGGCACATCAGATCCTTGTGCCAACTTTATAAGAAACTCTTTGCAAAACGGTTTTTCTCCTATTTTTTATATGGTCTCATTTGTTGGGGCACGAGAGTTATCACGAAATCTTATGGATACTGATACTTCAAGTGTCAATGTTATAATGTCTCAGGTTGTTCCTCCTCCACGCACACAAGATGGTGGAATAGCCCCAAGTGCTGAAGAGTTTGCCCGTCTGCTTGAGCATTATTATCCAGGGGAAGAGCCAAATTTTGTGGGATTTGAGGGGTATATTAATGCAAAAGTATTGGTTGAAGGCTTGCAGCGGGCAGGAAGAGATTTGACACGGCAATCTTTTTTGCGGGCAATAAACTCAATGAATGATTTTTCTTTAGGTTCTGATGTTCGGCTCTCTTTTAGTCCAACTGACCACCAAGGAATGGATACGGTCTATTTTACGAGATTACAAAATAATCGCTTTACCCTGCTTGCAGATTGGAAAGGATTAAATAAAAAAAATTCTATTATCAATCACAAGCCTGTAAGCAATGATGGCAACGCTCAAGGAGTTA
>JADFXA010000142.1 GCA_015233755.1 Desulfamplus sp.
TACCATAAGAAATTGTAGAGATTGGCTGCATCTGCTGATGATTAGGCTCTGATGAGATTTTAGCCTCTGAAGACAAATTTGCAGAGTCTGAGGATATATTTGATAAAGGAAGGCTATTTTTTAATATACCTTGATCGTCAAGAGTTGCTGTTTTTTCTAACAAAATTTCAGGAACATCTGAAGGGTATTCAACTTCATCACCCTCATCATATTCATCACTTTCATCATATTCTTCAGACTCTTGAGCAGTAGAATCAGAATCATCTACTTTTTCAGGTTCTTGAGCAGAATTAGCTGATTTAACTCCATTTTGACTATCCTCATTATGAATTCCAAAATCATCCTCACTTCCACCAGCAGCTTTATAAAATATAAAGCCATTTGCAATAGGGTTATCAGGCTCAAATAATATCTCTTTTAGCCTTACAGTTACACGGGCCGAGGCATCGCTATATGGGCCACCAGAATGAAGAGTAGCTGAAGTTTCAATGTTTAGAGTATCTTCTGGTTTAAAGTGATCTCCGTTAAGTTCTGTTGATACTTTAAATGGCGATGGCGTGAAGTCTGTAACTAATACTTTAAGAGGCTCCCACGATCTATCTAAAAAAGATGCTGATAAACTAAAGTGATACCACCCAATCGCACCATTTTTTGGCACTGTATATTGTCCATGAAATGCACTAAATTCTGAAAGGGTTATATCTTTCTGCTCAAATATATTTTTGCCAGTTGGGTCAGTAATTGTTAAGTTATAACCTGATTGCGGAGGAGGCGTAAAAGAGTTATTATTCTGATCTCTAATATATATTTTATAGTCAATAGTATCTCCTGCTTTGTAGATTCCTTGCGGAGTGGTTCCCCATGCGTGAATGTGGGCATATTTAGGCTCTGTATTAGAAGAGATATTCCCGTCTGATACTCTCCAAAGCGACACAGAAAAATCGTGGCTATAGGTGAGTGGCATAATTGCAAGATCGCTATTTTGCTCTGATTTCCCTATATTTTCTTGAGAAGCGTTGTCACCATTATTTTTTACTGCTTTTATGATAAGTCGTTGATGTCCATACTCCCATGAGTCATTAAAGGTTTCACGAGTTGGATCAAGAACAACCATACCAGGAAGCATTGCAACTCCATTTTCATCAGTTATACTTTCGGCAATCGATGGGCTGTTTAGAGTTAGATTTTCCACAAGATCTTTGTGAACTGTCACAGTAACGCCCGAAATAGGCTCACCAGTTACAAGGCTTGTAATCCATACTAATGTGTTGAAATGTCCAACTTTTGCATGAATCTGCCAAGGAGTTACTACAGTAACGAATACAGTGTCTCTCTCATTTTTTTCAACAACAGGTGAAGTTGATATAACCTTTCCATAAACTGCACCGCTATTGTTATTTAGCATTTCACGGACGCTAAGAGGTATAAAGTAGGCAATGTCTTGAACCCTCAATTGTGATTTAACAATGGTTTTTTGAAAATTAGATGTTTGGTTAGCGCTATTGTTATTATTACTTTTAGCTTGATTGTTTTGGAGGTTTTGAATTGTATTATCACTAAGATGGTTAATAACATTGTATGAGATGGTCATTTCGTCAATGTTGGTAACAGCTACTGGCACTTCACTATCAATATTTTTTTCTAAAACTCCTGTCTCATGGAGAATCTGATACCCAGCTTTTCTGTGGTCTGTGTAAAATGTGAAATCAATAGGCGCTGCAAGTGCTCTGCCAAACATATCCCTGACACCACTTTTCTTTTCAATTCCTTTAGATTTATCACTATTATCATCTTTTTGAACTGCTTGAGGTTTTGTAAGAGCTGAAAGTTTTTCTATTATTGTGTATTGCTGCCATGCCTTTAAATATTGGGGAAAAGCAACGCCATAAAGCTCTCCTTTTGTGTGGGGGAAGTTGAGCCCATAGTTGTTGTAGGCGTTTGCCCAGGGGTCATAATCTTTTTGACCTTGAGCAAGATCAGGTAAAAAGATAACTTTATCTTTAATCTCTTCAAAACTTACAGGAGTTGTAAATAAAAGTTCCGTATAACCTCTTGGATCAACAATATGCCCTAAATCTCCTGATAATGATTGTTCAGGAGATATTATAATTGGGTTATTGTTATCTTTTATTGTGTAGCATCTTATTCCAGCAAACTTAAATTCAGGAAAGGTGTTAAATTCTACAATATCTTTTGTCTCAATACTTAGTTCACTACCAACAGCTGATGATATTCCATCTTTTGCAATCAATCGTATTGTGCTATCTAAAGGAAGCTCATTTGTGGGATAGACAAGCCATGTTGTATCATTTTTTATACTATTTTTTTCTCCTATGACGTTATTATGTTCTATCCCTTTTTTAGAACTCTCAACTTGAACAGGATTGTTATAAAGAGAATCATTTTCAAGAGAAAATATAATTTTTTGAGAAACAGACTCTTTAGTTACTGGTTGATTAAAGTGAAGTGCAATCACAGGGGTTCCAGGAGATCTCCATGTTCGAAATTCGTAATAGGAGATTGAAGGCCGCCGTGTTATAAATGTATGAACAAAAGGCTTCGCAAGTGTTACACCATCTTGTGTCATAACTCCTGGATTTACGGTAATTGTATATTTAGTTGCCAATTGCATTTTGTCAGCAAGATCAATATTAAATGAGAGGTCAGAAGAATTTAACCATCTCCATTGACCTTTGAGTTCAGGAGTTATTTTGATTGGAAGTTCTTTTGCCTCTCTTTCCATTTTTCCAATAGTAACAACCTTTCGGTCAAATTGAATCACAATTTGGCTTTGATTATCAATATCCTCGCCAGATGGAACTACTCTTGTAATTGTAAGAGGTTTTTTTGAAGCACTTTCTGCATAAACGGTCTTAGAACATGACATTATAAATATAGGAGATAAAATCAAAATAGAGATAAAAATAACAATTAAATTTGAAATAGCTCGATTTTTCATGTCAAGACCGTCCAGTATTTTATTTTTTTACAGTTACGGGTTTCTTTTCTTTATTAGCAATCGTTTGATTAGTATTAGTAATCGATTTATTTGTGTTCGCAGCCAATTGACTTGCATCACTCTTAAGGCTCGGTGTTTGTTCCTCTTTTTTTACTGCTAAAGGTTGTTCTTCAATGTTGGAGACAAGTTGTTCTTGTTCGTTTTTTACTGATGGAAAAGAAAAAACATCTTTAAGTAGTACGGTCTCTATGGTTTTAAGAACAGAAATTTCTTTAGGATTTAGTTGATCGTCAGCATTGGCAATCATATTTGCAAACTCAACTGCTGTAATTCTATCTTCTCTATCAGGCAATAGATCGGCAAGAGTTGCAAGGGCAAGCTCTTTATCTTTTTCCAAAATTGCAGATTGCTCACGTATCATGTTTTTTAGCTTTTCAGGCTTTATTTTTTTAAGGCGATCGTCATTTCTAATATAATCCTCAGCAGCTCCATACTCACTCATACCCATTACACTATCTGCCTTTGTAACAGCAACTATAATGCGGATAATTGCCTCTTCAAAACCACCTTTTTTCATTGCTGTATGCCAAAATTGGGTTTGAATCTCCTCAAAAAGCTCTGTTTTTTTCTTTCTAATTGCAAGATCGCTTGCAGTAGATTGACTTTCAGGATTAAAAAATAGAGATTTTGACCAGTCATTGCCATACATACTATAAAACATGGTTTCAAATAGATTATCACGAGTTTGGCGATAGAGTTCTAAAGTATCAACAATCATATCTGAAAAGTGTTTCTCAGCTTTTGTAAAAACATTATCTTTTTTTGCCTGAAATCTGCTTGCATTTACTATACTTGCCATAGGTTTAATTAGAGCCATCATTGGGTTCATATCAGACCAGATATATCTTTCAACTCTTAAAGGGTGCATCTGACGGACAATCTCTGCTGAAAAATCAGAAGAGAACATTCTAACCCATGGACTTAAGAAATCTTGATAAAGTTTATCATTAAAGGTCGATACAGCAGCTACAGATTGAAATGCCTCTTCTTCTTCTGATTCATCATCCATAGCAAGAATATCTTTAATATCTCTCTCAATAAACTTTACCCCATGATCGTGCAGCCAAGGCTGGCTTGGTCCCTCTTGAATAACCATCTCATAAAGACCCGGAGAGAGAAACTCAATTGCCTCAACACAACCTATTATCTCTTTATGCTCTTTTTGGTTTACTTTACTTGATACAAAAATACCAAGATGACCAATGTCATCATGGAGCATATAGATAATTACCTGCCCAAATTTCTTAATCTCTTCTGTTGTTTTATAAACTCTCGGTATCCAGTTTAGAGCTTGTTGCGGAGGAGTGATATTATCGCCTCTTGATGCAAATACCAAAATTGGACTTTTGAAATTTTTAAGATTTATATATCTGCCTTCATGGAGTTTCAAAAAACCTTGCTCAAGTGCATCACTTATAAAAAGGTTGCTTACAATAAAGCGGATTTCCTCTCTATCTAAAAGAAAGAAACCGCCCCACCACTTCTCAAAATCAAGAAATCTCTGCTCTTCTGTATCAACTTTGGAATAGACATTATAGAGCTTACTCCACAAAGTATTTGCAGGATTAAGTTTTTCAAAACCTTCAACAAGCTGGGCTCCGTCAAATTTTCCATTTCCAAGATCGCTTGATAAAGATGACAGCCAACTTCCACCAAAAAGCCCTCCACGATAACGCATTGGGTGTCCTCCTTTAACTCCTCCCCAATATGATAAAGGAGACCCATTCAATACAAGCGGACCTGTAACATCAGGTCTATCAGCAGCGATAAGAGAGGCTGCCCAGCCAGCTTGGCAATTTCCAATAATTGCTGGTTTTGGTGCTTCAGGGTGTCGTGCAAAAACCTCTTCAAGAAAATGAACTTGGCAATCTTGAACATCTGCAATAGTTTGCCCTTGAACAGGTTCTGTAAAGAACATCATAAAATAGACAGGGTAACCCGCTCTCATTGCAACGCCAATTTGAGAATCCATCTTTGAACCACCAATTCCCGGTCCATGACCAGCTCTTGGATCCATAACAACAATAGGACGCTTATTTGGAGCAATTGGAGTATCTTTCGGCGGGGTTTTAATATTTGCTTCTGGTTTAAATCCAGTTATTCTAACCAATTGATAATTTACGGGTTTATTCTCTCTTTTTCTTCCATCACTTATTACATCATAATCAAACACCAAAACAGGAGGCTGCCCTTGGTGTAGGTGTTCAAGATAACCATTGCCTCTTTTTCTTAGAATATCCAAAAATAGAGTTGATCTTTGAGCTGCATCTACCATGTAGTCATATCCATCTTCAAAAATATTAGCAACTTTTTGGAGTGGCTCTTGCATTGTAAATAGTGATTCTGGCAATATAAATTTATCCATAACAATATCCTTAAAATATTCATTTTAATTAAAATTGGGCTAAAAACTCTATCTTAGCCCAATCAAGCAATGTAAAATATTGAACTATTATTATCACTTCTTAGCTTTTGGCGGACTTACAAGAGCTGTTCCATCAATCACCATAACACCATTCTGGTTAAAACATTGAGTTTTGAGAGTAACTTTGTTCTTTTCGCCTTTTATCTCAATAATTTCAACTCTTGCATTTATTGTATCTCCTATACGAACAGGGGCTAAAAATTTATAATTCTGCTCAAGGTATATTGTTCCGGGTCCTGGTATTTTCATTCCAATAACTGTTGAGATAAAACTACCAACCAAAATACCGTGGGCAATTCTGCCTTTAAAAAATGTATTTGCTGCATACTGCTCATTAATATGTGCAGGATTCATATCGCCGCTTACACCAGCAGACAGATAAATATCTGACTCTGAAACTGTTTTTGAAAATTCTTCAAAATCGCCAACTTTAAGCTCTTCTATTGTTCTACTCATAATGAAATTCTCTCCTATTTTTGTTTAGATGTTTTTCCTGTAAAACTTGAAAAGTCCATTCTTGAAAAATCCATGCCCATTTCAAGA
>JADFXA010000143.1 GCA_015233755.1 Desulfamplus sp.
TTCTGCTTGGAAAGGGTGCAGCACTTGGAACCGTGCTTGCTTTTATGATGAGTGTAATAGCGCTATCTTTACCTGAAATAGTTATTTTACGAAAAATCCTGTGTGCCGTGTAATCTCTTTTCCATCAGCATCAAAGAAAATTTGCGTTGGGATAGCACGAATACCAAATTTTTGAGCCTCTTCTTTGTGTTCCCACACATCAATAAATAAAATAGCAGCTTTTCCACTATATGCTTTTTCGAGTTTTTCAAGAATTGGAGCCATCATCTTGCATGGGATACATTTTTTAGCACCCAAATCCACCATAGTAACCATACCTTTCACTGGAACTGCTGGCAGTGTTGTCATATTTTCCGCACTGTATGCTGTAAATGAAAAGGTCAAAAAAGCTGTTAGTATAATTATAAATAGAACTGATAAGGTTTTATATTGTGATATTATTTCCATTTATATCTGTTTTCCTCTCATAATCATAATCTATTGATAATCAGGATTTAATCCAGTTCAAAATTTCCTGTTTAGTTGGAATTTTTCCAACACACTTTACCTCACCATTTACTATAACTGCTGGAGTTCCAAAAACTCCGTAACCTGCAATCTGCATAAGGTCAGAGACCTTTTCTACAGATGCTGCAATCTTTGCTTCACTTACAACTTGCATCACAAGTTCTTCAGTTTTTTTACATTTTGCGCAGCCTGGACCTAATACTTTAATCTCCATTCTTTCTCTCCTTTTTATCTTAAATTATGTTGCTTTATTTATGAGCATAAGCAGATTTACTGCAATTATGCCTAATTGGCACTATTGAACAAATAACAAAACAATAGTTTGAATAATTAATTTATATATCGCAATATGACGATATTATAAAGATAAAAAATTATTTTCTGCAAATTAATGTTCTTTGAGCATTTGGTAGTTCCTTTATTAAATCTAATATTGCAGGCTCCTCATTAATCCAATGTTTAAGATTGCCAAGCAGGTTAGAAGCATAAGGGTTCTGTCGACCATCAGCCAACATGAAATTGACCCAAAGCCCATCTTTGTATGAAGTTACAAGGCCGGCATCTTCAAGGATTTTAAGATGCTTGCTTGCTGTTGACTGAGCTATTCCTAACATTGTATAAATTTCGCAAACGCACATTACTCTCTGTTCCAACATCTTTAATATTTTAATTCGTATAGGTTCTGATGCTGCTTTCATTACTTTTATCAACTCTTTCATATATTGTACCTCTTTTATTAATAACCAATATAATTCAAATCGTTTATTTGGAATATTAATAGGATTTTTATATATTAAAAGTCAAGACAAAAATCCAATATAAGCCAAATTAGAACCAAATATAATCGAAGATAAAATTGAAAATAATTGTAGTAAAAAATAACCAAAATGAAATAAAGCTGATTGTAAAATTATTGTTTGATTTATTTTACTCTTTGTTTTATCTGTATGGTAAAGTATGTTGTAAGTATGTCGTTTGAATTATAATGCATATTTAGAAAAGGGAATATAAGAATGCTATGAAACCATTAAAATATCTTATCTTCGCCTTTATCCTCTTTAATCTAATTTGGATTAATCCAGGTACACGTTTTGAGATAGAGCCTGCAAGACTCTATGCAGATGATTTATCTGGGTTGAAAATTAGTGGATATGGCACAATTAGTACCAGTTTTGACGACAGAGAGTTTATATGTCCAGCCAGAGATATTGGGCAGAGTCCTGATAATAATAAAAGGTATTCAAAAGACTGGTCAACTCTTATGGATTCACGTTTTGGTTTGCAAGCCCATTATCGTGCTAATCCTGACCTTGATTTTGTAGTTCAAGGCGTATTAAGAGATCAGGCTTATGTAACATTCAAGAACTCATTGGAGTCAGCCTATTTTGCATTTAGACCCAATTCATGGTTAGAACTTAGAGGTGGTAGAATCGGCTATGATGCTTTTTTAATGTCTGATACAAGAAATCTTGGATATGCTTACTCATGGGTGCGCCCACCAGTTGAATTTTACGGTTGGATTCCAATTTTTCATATAGACGGTGCTGATACAACATTTAGATTAAATGGAGAAGATAGCCAGTGGAGATTCCGCCTTCAGGCTGGTGAGCAAGGCTTAATGTTTCCAATAGATAAGGTTGATTTTGACTCTTCAACAAGAGGTCTTCATGCAATGACTATCAGCCGTCAGTCAGGCGATATACTTCTCAAAGCTGGATATTCTAAGTTCTCTTTTAAAAACGAGTTTGCCCTTTTCAGTAATCTTCATTCTGGAGAAGGTTATAGAGGCTTAGAGCAACTTATGGCTGATTCTACACTATCATCTGAAATTCTTGAAGAAGCTCGTTATCTTCGCGATAATCTTACTTTTAAAGATATAGATATTACCTACCTCACATTTGGTGCATCTTATGATGATGGAGATTGGATTCTCCAAGGTGAGATTGCCCAATCTACATCAAGTGCAGAGGTCTTCTCACACGGAAGGATGGCTTATGCTGCGTTAGGATATAGAATTGGAGATTTTACACCTTATTTTATGTTTAGTGCAATTAGGGCTGGAAATGATATTAGAAAACCTCTTGCTGATTGGTCTTCATTGGAAGAGAGCTGGTTGCAAAGCCAAAGTATAAGTATTATTAATACTACTCGAATGGATCAAGATACTCTATCTTTTGGTGTAAGGTGGGATTTTCATCTTCAGGCTGCTCTTAAATTTCAATTAGACGCTACAAAAATGCACTCTAATGGATATGGGTTGTATTTTTCTAAAGGTGAAACATCTTATGTAGATAGTCGCATAACTCTTGGAACAATAAGCATGGAGGTTATGTTTTGAAAAGATACATAGACTTTATCCATTTTATTATTTTGATTGTTTGCTGTTATATGTATTTGACTCCATCTATTTGCTTGGCTGATAGTAAAGAGGATATTAAAGAGATTGCCGTTGTTGTAAATTCTAAGAACCCAATAGTTAGTCTAACATCCAAGCAAGTATCCGATATTTTTCTTAGCAGAAGAAGAACCTTTCCTTCAGGAGGGGCGGTTATGGTTTTAGAACAAGAGCGAGATGGAGCAATAAGGGAGAAGTTTTTCAATCTTCTGAACGGTATGAACCTTAAACGACTTAATGCTTACTGGACACGTCTTCAGTTCAGTGGTGAAATACAGCCTCCTCCTGTTATGAGTGATAGCGTAGCAGTGAAGAATGCGGTTAAAGATAACATAAATGCTATTGGCTATCTACCCTCTCAATATGTTGATGAGTCTGTCCGTGTAGTACTTATATTAAAATGAGAATATGAGTTATTCTGACACTCCTTAAAGAGAAGAGGAGTGTCAGAAATTGTCAGAATTTAGATTAGAAAAACTGATAAGATGTTTGAGAGTAGTTTAATACTGTAGAAATCTCTATTTTATTTAATAAAATCAATAATATATTTTACAGCTATAAATACTACACAGAAGCACAAGATAAATTTTATCTTATGTGCAGGAACATATTTTTGACACCTTGCCCCAAGATACATTCCACAAAACCCACCAATTCCAAAAAGAACTCCAAGAAACCAGTCAGGTGCTACAGAAACTCCAGTATAAAAGTTGGATAGAATCTGGTAGGTGGCAACACCCGCAATTGAAGTCATAAATGTCCCCATAAGTGCAGCCCCAGCAACCGCATAGACAGGTAGATGAAAAAAAGCCACAAAAAATGGTGCAACAATAGCACCTCCACCGATTCCATAAATCCCACCAACAATCCCAACGATAAAGCATAATGTCATAACACCCGGCACTGAAAATGAAAATCGTTCTCCCCCAAAGCTAAATGAGACCTCTTTTAGCGAGAATCGTGTATCAGTAACAACAAAATTTTCAGGTACTGCTGCTTGCTTTGCCTTTTGATTAGATGGGATTTTCATTGTTTTTAAGGTATCTTTAAAGAGCCTTACACCCACGTACAGCAGAACAAGCCCTGCAAAGAATTTGAAATTTTTAGGGTCAGGTAGGTATTCGAGTCTAACCCATACACCTATAAAAACACCTGGCAGTGTGCCAATAACAACTGTCCATGCAAGTGGCCAGACCATTCTTTTCTCTTTAATATACCTCCAGACTCCACTTGGTATAGCAACAATATTAAAGAGTTGATTTGTTCCACTAACTGATGGAGCAGTATAATTCAATACACTCATTTGAAATGGCAGCAACATGAATGCACCAGATACCCCACCCATTGACGTAAAGAAAGATACGACAAAAGCAACTAATGGGGGAAAGAAGACCCAAGTTTTTACGCCAGAGACAGAAAATGTTACATACAGAAACTCCATAAATTCGTTCTCCTTTTAAGTCATAGATTATTAATATGCTATCAACCAATTTGAATTTTTAACAGCCCTGAAATAGTAGAAGATTTATCTCTGGGCTATAAAATTATGATAAAATATTTTCAAAATTAGAATTGCTGTATCCCATCAAGAAGATGAATATGGGTATCGCATATAACATCAAGCCAATTTTTATCATGGCTTGCAACCACAATGGTTGTTCCCCAATCTTTTCTTGCCTTTAATGCAGCATCTCTTATTTTTTCAGAGCTGTCAGCATCAACGCTTGCAGTTGGTTCATCTAATAAAAGCACCTCTGGCTTTAATGCAAGCCTTGCTGCCATTGCCACTCTTTGAGCCTCTCCTCCTGATAATTCATTCCATTTTCTATGTGCAAAGATTGTAAAATCAAGCCCTACATAACTCATAGCAACTCTTACTTTCATCTTAATCTGTTTTTCGCTGTTGCCTAAAAAACCATGCTTTCTCCTTAGAACTAAACCATAGCTGATATTATCATATACAGTTCTTTTAAGTAGATATGGTTCTTGTGTTAGCAAGGTAATGCTGAATCTTACATCTTTTGAAAATGGATATTGAGGTTTTCCATTAAATAAAATATGGCCTTTTGTTGGTTTCATCGAAAATGCAAGAAGTTTTAAGAGTGTACTTTTGCCACTTCCATTTGGACCAATAAGACCTGTAATTGTTCCTCTTAGAATGTTAAGAGATTTAATATCAAGAACTTTGATTTTATTGTAAATCTGTTCAATATTTTTAAGTTCAAATATACTATTCATAATTTTTTTAAGATCTATTTTTTACGAAGAAAAGCAAGAGAAAGGTTGACCCCAAAAGCAATAGCAAGAAGCACAAGTCCAAGAGCAATTCCGTTGGCAAACATACCTTTACCAGTTTCTAAAGCAATTGCCGTTGTGATAGTGCGGGTATGCCATTTGATATTGCCTCCAACCATCATTGAGATACCTACTTCTGTCATCACCCGTCCATAAGCTGTAACTATAGCCGCAACAATTGCAAAACGAACCTCCCACAATGTGGTTAGAATTATCTCTTTTTTGCCAGCTCCAAGTGATATTAAGGTAAGTTTTAATTGTGAATCAACTCCTTCAATAGCTGCGGCAGTCAAAGCTGTTACAACAGGAAAAGCAAGGATACTTTGGCCGATTGCAACGCCTGTAAGTGTAAATAAAAGCCCAAGCTCTCCAAGCGGCCCTTGGCTTGAAATGAACGCATAGACCATAAGTCCTACAAATACTGTTGGAAGTGATAGCAGAGTATCAACAACAGTCCTTAATGCCCGTTTACCCCTGAAATTAAAGTAACCAAGGCAGAATCCACATGGAAGACCAGCAATAGTGCTTATTATCATAGAGCCTGTAGATACTTTGATTGTAGCAAAGATTGCAGACCATATAGAGTCATCGCCTCCTGTTAGAAGTTCTAATGCTTTAATAAATCCTTGAAATATAAAATCCATATTTGTATATCAAAATCTAACCCATCTAATTGTTTTTGTTGAATTTTTATATCTTGTTAATAAAAAAAATACCAGGTTTTACTAACGATAAACTATATTTTTCTTAACACTATATCGAATCCTTTAATTA
>JADFXA010000144.1 GCA_015233755.1 Desulfamplus sp.
TTAAAGTTTTTATTTGTTTTGGTTGTATTGCTTTCTTGTAGTTAAAATTGCTTTATTTATACTTAAAACTGGAATAAACTTAGTTTTTAATATATGCAAAAACTCAACTTATGACCTAAAGCAGTATAGTTATTACTAAATCTCTTCACCGTCCATAGTAAGCAGGTCATCGCTGTTATAGTTATGGCGTCTTTCTATTCTTTTTACTCGTCTCTCAAGGGTAAGCAGATATTTCTCCATCATTTCTATATACTCTGCAAAGGCACAGGTAATGCCTAAATCTTTTGTTCTTGCTTTTAATCTCTTTTTCAGTTCAGCAGGATTTTCTGCTTCTCGCTCTTCCAATGTTGGCATGAAAACTTCTCTCCAAATGTTATCCCTCTATTATAAAAGGGGTTAAGGGTGAGGCTCAAAGTAATCTAAACAAAGTAGAAATAAATAAGTTCATATGAATGGATATAAGGAATGGCTACAAAAAATCAAGCAAAAAATTTGTCATATACCCATTTGTCAACTTTCTTTCACTTAAAGTTCAATGTAAGATAAAACTTAAAATCAAAGATTGCCCGTTAATAAAAAAAGTGATAATTTTTTTCAATTAAAAATATTATTAAAAAGAAATTTTATATCTACATAATAAACCTCACGGAGTGTAATAGATAATGAAACAAAAAATTATTTTTGACGCTGAAGATATGGAAAGGGCTCTGACAAGAATGTCCTATGAAATTATAGAGGCGCATAGAGGTGTAAAGAATCTTGCTTTAGCTGGAATTTTGACCCGAGGGGACTTTATTGCTAAGAGAATTCAAAAAAAGATAGCACAAATAGAAGGTGAGTTGATTCCAGTAGGGGCAATGGATATGAATCTTTACAGAGATGATTGGACAAAAATAAGCCATCAACCCATTGTCCGCCCTTCTAAAATATCGTTTTCTGTTGATAACAAAAAAATAATTCTTGTTGATGATGTCCTTTTTACAGGAAGAACGATAAGAGCGGCAATGGACGCATTAATGGATTTTGGCAGACCGTCAATTATTGAACTTGCAGTCCTGGTTGATAGAGGGCACAGAGAGCTTCCTATTCAAGCAGATTACAAGGGTATCTGTGTAGATACGCGACATGCTGAAACTATCAATGTATCCTTAGTTGAGTGTGATGGTAATGATAGTGTTTTTATTGAACAAGAAGATTAGCTTTATATTTCATACGGTCATAAATTTAGTTTTTTATATATAAAAAGCTCAAATTATGACCCTGAGAACTATAATAGAGTAGATTATTGATATTAATATTTATATAGGAATATATCTAAATGGGAATAGTTCCGCATAAACAACAGACACCATCAAATCTTAAAGTTGCGATCATTTCAGTATCCACAACACGAGGAATTAGTGAAGATAAAAGTGGAGCATGGATAAAACAGCAAGTTAAAAAAGAGGGTCATGAACCAGTTGTGCATCATGTAGTAACAGATGATATAGATGCGATTCAATCAATGGTGCAGCATGTAGTTGAGAAGATAAATCCAGATGTAATACTAATGTCTGGTGGAACAGGGATAAGCCCAAAAGATGTAACCATTGAGGCTCTATCTCCAATGTTTGAGAAGACATTAACATCATTCGGCGTTCTTTTTGCTCAACTTAGTTTTGATGAGATTGACTCTGCAGCTATTATGTCAAGAGCTACAGCTGGAATCATTGGTCAAACTGTTGTTTTTTGTATGCCAGGAAGTCTAAATGGTTGTAAGTTAGCCTGTAATAATCTTGTATTTCCAGAACTTGGTCATATTATAAAACATATTAGAGAATAAAATATCACAGGAATTAAAAAAATTATGGAAGAGCTTAACAAATTTATTGAAGATTGGCAGGATGAAGAAAACAACATCAAAAAAGTATTTACTGAGATCGTAGAGAATCTTAAGGAAATGGAGGATGTATCGCTTTCATTTAATGCAAGAAAAGGAGTTAGTTACTCTCTTAGACCAAAACATAATAACCAGAAAGAGAGAAATCTCTTTGCAATGGTAGATGTTATTGATGATAATCCAGAGCAAAGATGGCTCTCTACCTGTTTTTATGGTGATATGATAAGTGATCCTGATGAGAGAGGAGACCTTATACCAGGTGGATTACTTGGATCTGATGGTTACTGCTTTGATATTGAAGAGTATGATGACGTGACTATTGAATATATCAAGGCAAGACTTGATGAGGCATGTAAAAATGCTTCTAAATCATAATAATAGAGCTAAAATAGATACGCCAAATATTGATTACGCAGGAATTTATATACATATCCCTTTTTGTATCAGAAAATGCCCCTATTGCGATTTCTATTCAATTACAGATACTTCCCTAAAAAATAGATTTATTAAAGCCTTATTAGAAGAGATTAGACTTAGATCTGAACCTTATCTTATTGTGGATACAATCTACTTTGGAGGTGGAACACCATCTATTCTCAACTGTGAAGATGTTGAAAGAATAATAGAGGCACTTGCTCAAAATTTTAATCTTATAGATAGTGAATTTATACACAAGGGTGAACACAATATATATAAAAATAAAAACAACAATTTAACCCAATATCAAAATCTCAAAAGCAGCGAAAAATCTGATATAAATAAGAATCTTAAGATAACAATGGAGGTAAACCCATGCACTGTAAGAAATGGTTATCTAAGAGATATAAAGAGTGTTGGAATCAATCGTTTGAGTATTGGTGTTCAATCATTTCAAGATGATAAATTAAATTTTCTTAACAGAGTTCACTCTGCTGATAAAGCTCGTCAAACTATTCTATATGCAAGAGAGGCTGGATTTGAAGATATTGGAATAGATCTTATATATGGTCTTCCAGATGAGACAGAAAATATTTGGTTAGACGATCTTAATAAAGCTTATGAATATCGTCCAGAACATATCTCTTGCTATATGTTAAGCTATGAAAATGATACGCCTATGTTTTTAGCGTACGAAAAAGGTGATATAATACCTCTTGATGATGAAAAAGCAGCTTCTCTTTTTAAATTAACATCTAACTATCTTGTATCTAAAGGATATTACCACTACGAAGTGTCAAATTTTGCAGCACTTCCTAAATATCAATCTAAGCACAATAAAAAATATTGGGAGATGGCGCCATATTTAGGTTTTGGGCCTTCAGCCCACTCATATTGCGGTGAAGAGCCTCTCCAACAAAAACGGTTCTGGAATGTTAAGGATGTCAATAAATATATATCTATGCTTGAACAAAGTAACTCTCCAATTGCTGAAATAGAGTTGTTGACAAAAGAACAACAACTGATTGAGCTTATAATGGTAGGTCTTAGGACTGCGAAAGGTATAGATATTAAATCGTTTGAGAAACTATATAGATCGAACACAACAATTGATAACTCTATTTCTCAATTCAAAATTATATTCAAAAGATTGTTAGATAAGATTGAAGCTAAATCATTTGGTAAAATAGAGCAAGAAAGAGTTAAATTGACAATTGAAGGTTGGCTATTTCTTGATACAATTATTCAATGGTTTGTAGATGCAGGCACTGCTCCAAAAAGTTAGGCCTATGTAAACAATCTTTGTTAAAAAGTTTCAAGTAGTCTAAAAAAGAAGTTGTTTACAGTTATGAAAGAAGGATTCTAAGCATAGAGGCGTTCATTATGATGATGATTACTCCATCCTAACCTCTTGGCACAGTACCTATTTTTAAATAATTTTAACAATAGATACATTACGACTCAAAAATCTCTTTTGTTCCATAGGCAAGAACCTCCAACTACAAGTAACCATAACACACATACAGCAACGATTTCTCTCTTCATGGTCCGTTCTTCTCTGATATGGTCATTTTCAGATATTATAAAGCGATTGTCTGATTACTCATATTTCAAACCCTAAATGTGCTCACAATCGCCTTCAATTTAGCAGCAAGTTCAGCAAGATTAAGGGCATTTTCATTTACCTTCCTGCTATTTGAACTTATGTCAACGGCAGATACCTTTACATGGTTAATATCTTTGGCAATATGGCTTGATGCGATGCCAAGCTGGCTCATATTGTCCCCGACTTCGATAATACCACGAGATACATTGCTTATATTCCCTGAAATTTCCGATGTTGCAATGGATTGTTCCTCGACTGCAGACGCGATAGTAACAACTAAAAGATTGACATCTTCAATAACTTTTGCAAATCCCTGAATGTCAGCCACGCTTCCATTGGCTATTGACTGCACATCTTCTATCTTTTTCTTTATCTCTTTTGTTGCATCTACTGTTTGGGTGGCAAGAGCTTTGATTTCAGAAGCCACAACTGCAAATCCTTTACCTGCTTCTCCAGCTCTTGCAGCTTCAATAGTGGCATTAAGTGCTAAAAGATTGGTCTGTTCTGAAATATCATTAATTACTTCCGTAACCTTACCTATCTCCATGGCTGCCCTTCCAAGTTCAGACATACTGTTTTTTGCATTATCAGCCTTTATGACAGCTTGTGCGGAAATGGTTTTTGCGTTTTCCGAATTTTTCGCGATCTCATTTATTGTAGCACTCATCTCTTCTGTGGCAGTTGCGACCATGTTAATATTGTTTGAAGCCTCTTCCATAGCTGATGCAACTGCATTTATGCTGCTATTCATCTCTTCTGTGGCAGTTGCCACACCTGTTGACTTTTCAGATGTATCTGAAGAATTTGCAGACATGACTTTGGCGAGTCCAACCAGTGTTTTAGATGAGCCATCAAGAGTTTTTGCATTCTCGAATATAAGGGTAATAAGTTTTTGCAACTTGTCCATAAACAGATTAAATGCTGTGGCAAGCTCCCCAATTTCATCAGTTGTAGTAACTTCAAGGCGTTTGGTTGTATCTCCTTCTCCTTTGGCAATATCATTTAAACCAGCCACAACCTGTTTTATTGGATTAACAATTACTGCCCCAGCAATAAGGTAAACAGCACAGAAAAGAACAGCCATTGTAATAATGCCAATGGCAATACTTACGTTTCTCTGTTGTTTTGCAGACGCAAGAATTTCGTCAACAGGTGCAGTAACAGCCATAGACCATGAAATGCCTGTCTTACCTAAATGAATTGGAGTAAATGCAAATTGGGAGAGAGTCCCAGTTTTAGCAGCTAAAAACGTTTGAGTGGTTTCCTTTCCATCTACGATATTTTCAACCGTTTCTGGTAAAAGCAAATCCTTGATATTCTTCCCAACCATTGCTTCCACAGGATGGGCAATTATAATTCCTGTATTACTGATTAAACTGCCATATCCTGATTCATAAACTTTAACACCAGCTATCATCTCTCTCATTTGAGCCATTGAAAAATCTACGCCAGTAACTCCAACTACCTTGTCATTAATTTTAATAGGAACACAGACACTTATAACTGTTACCTGTTTACCTCCAATTTCATAAGCAAGAGGATCCATAACAACCTCTTTGCCTGTTGATTTTGGTTTTGTATAGTAACCTGTGGTTGTTTTATCTTCATAATCAGCACAAGGTTCAACATGAATACCACCTACTCGATTCCAATATGCGATAAAACGACCTGTGGCATCATGTCCCTCTTTATTCACATACTCAGCATCTTTTCCATCAAGTGCATCCGGCTCCCACACTGTCCATGCACCAAGAAACTGAGGGTTTTGTTCTACAATTTCACGCAGCATGGCATTTAAAGCTGTGCGTTCAGGTGTCTGTTCCTGTTTTTTTAATCCTGCAAATGAAAATGCAAGGGAGCGGGCTGTATCAAGAGCATTGTTTATTTCATTACTGATTTGAGAACCAAAATAATTTGATTTTGCAAATGTGAATTTCATGGCTTCATCTTTAGATACCCTGAAGCCACTTATACTGATAAAACTGATTGAA
>JADFXA010000145.1 GCA_015233755.1 Desulfamplus sp.
AAGAGTCTTTCTCACCAGATGGCGTTTCATCAACTTTATTACCACTATTTTCTTCATTTGAAATAAAATTTTCAGGTGGCGGCTTGAGGTCTTTAGCTCTTAACTCAGATGAAACATACCCAAATCAAATTCAGGGGTGTAATCAGTCATGTCAGTTCTCCTTTTGAAGCCAACTTATATCAGCTTCTGGTTACTGACACAAAATTTTGAACATCCTCCAACGCTCTTTTCTTTGCCTGTTCAATTAAGTCATAGATAGTTGTTATCTTGTTTACTGGTTTCTCAAGAATCTTATTTATCTCATTGTTTGAATAATTTGACGTCATGTAATCCTCAATTGGAAGCCTCTCAAACCAACAATCCATAATTTTAAAACATGGAATACCATCTTTTGCTATCCTGCAATAGGAAAATAGGACATCATGTCCAAGCATACGGCAATATCCAGACTCAGAGTCAAACTCTTTTTTATCAACCATAAATTTATACCCCACCCTTGATAACTTCTTTTGAATCTTCTATTTAACAATTTTCTATTGAGTTTTTTATTTTTAAAGCTAACTCTTTAAGAGTAAAAGGCTTTTGGATAAAATTCACCCATTTATCCAAAACTCCGTGGTGAGCTATTACATCGGCTGTATAACCAGACATAAATAGACACTTTATATTTGGATATAGAGAGTTTATTTTAGTCGCAAGCTCCCGACCATTCATTAGAGGCATTACAACATCGCTCATCAAAAGATCAATTTTACCTTTATGCTCAATTGCAAGCTCAATTGCCTTTTGAGGAGTTTCAGCTCCAATAACTGTGTAGCCTAATTTTTGCAGCATCATCTTTGTCATTTCTAAAAGAGGAATCTCATCTTCTACAATAAGTATGGTCTCATAACCATGATCAATATTCTCTAAATTATTTGGTGATTTTTCATCTCTATGTTCTTTAACTTCTTCAATATGTCGAGGGAAATATATTTTAAACGATGTCCCTTTTTCAGGCTCACTATATACGTTTATAAAACCTCTGTTTTGTTTAACAATACCATAAACTGTGGCAAGACCTAATCCAGTCCCTTTGTGTAGCTCTTTTGTTGTAAAGAAAGGTTCAAAAATATTGTCAAGAGTATCTTTATACATACCGCAGCCATTATCGCTGACAGTAAGCATAACAAAATCTCCATGAATAAACTCTTCATGCTCTATCCCAACAAAATAGTTACTTATAAACCCTGCATTTTCTATCCCATAATTTTTTTCAAAAGTAATATTGTTAGTCTCTATTGTTATTCTGCCTGAACTTAAAATAGCATCTTTAGAGTTTATACAGAGATTGGCAAGTATCTGATCTATCTGAGTTGGATCAACCATTACTCTCCACAAATCTTTACTTGGTAACCATATAAGTTCAATAGACTCACCAATAAGCCTTACAAGCATCTTTAGCATTCCCTCAACAGTCTGGTTAAGATCAAGAACTTTTGGCGAAACCGTCTGCTTTCGAGCAAATGCAAGTAGTTGTCTGGTTAGGTCTGCTGAACGTGTGGCAGCGTTTCGTATCTCTTGCAAACTTTCATAAACAGCTCTGTTCGTGTAAACCTCCTCAAGTGCAATTTCAGCATGTCCAAGAATTACGCCCAGCATATTGTTAAAATCGTGGGCAACACCGCCAGCAAGCCTTCCTACTGACTCCATCTTTTGTGATTGAATAAGCTGTGTCTGTAATTTCTCTCTATCTTCCTCAGCTTTTTTACGCTCATTAATATCTCTTGCTATTGCTAAAACTCTATCTTTACCTCCAATTTCAGTTTTTCTAAGGCTTACCTCAACCCAAAAATTATCTCCATTACTCTTTTTGGCTATCCATTCAAAAGTGTGGCTTCCTTCATTAATTGCTTTTTTTATCAATTTTTGAGCATTTTCTTCATCATAAGGGGCTATGTTAGAACTAAATTCTCCTACATTTTTATCAAGAATGGTGTTTTTATCAACGCACCCATACATCTCAACTGTCCTATCATTGCAGTCAATTATTTTTCCTGTTGCTGCATCGTGAATAAATATTGCTTCATTTGTTGAGTTAAATATTTCACGAAACTCTTTCTCACTCTTAATAAGAGCCTCTTCAGTCTTTCTATTCTCTATAATAAAGAGAGAAAGCTCTTCATTTGATTTTTGAAGAAAATACTCAGCCTTTTTTCGTGTCTTAATATTTTTTAACAAGTAGAAAATTAGGCAAAGTTGCAATATAAGAGCAACTGTAATGGTTGAAAAGATAAACAGATCGCGTTGTTTTATTGCCCGTTCAGCTTCTACTCTGGCTGTAACATCATGGATTATAGAAAATAGAAGAGTTATGCCAGATAGCTTAACAGGATAAGAATAGACCTCAACATCAATGATATTTTTATTTGCTAAACGATGTTTAAAGTTAAAGTAATTTCTCTCCTGCTCTTTAGCCTTTTTCATCTCAGCCTTTATCTCTTCTGGAGATAACACATTTATATTGGATATATTCATTCCAACCAGACTTGGATAACCATAACAGTTTATAGCAGATTGATTTGCATCAACAATAACACCTGTTTTAGGATCAATAAGCAACATGACGTTTCCATGTTTCTCAAACATGTCGTAACCAAAAAAGCTCTTTTTGCCTATAGTATCCCACTCTGAAATCAAACCCTTTGCCGTTTTGTTCATTATAATTGATTTTGGAGGTAGAGTTTCACGGGAGATATTATATTTTTGCAACACTTCATCGTTAAAGACAAATTTATTTGGACTTGACATCTGAGCAGGTATTTCAGAAACAGGAGAGCCTTTTAAAATCCTATTAGCAATTCTTGCTGCCCACTGCCCTTGAGAATAACCATGAGCCACTTTTCCACCAATAACACCAAAAGGTAGAACAAAATCCCAAAATCCAAAAATAGCTGCCAAACTGTTATTAGTAATAAATTCAACACTTTCTTTTACTGTGTATGTTTTACCAGAAGGTGTTGAAAAAAGTGCTAAATATATAATAATATCCTCTTCACTACACTCTTTAAGTTTTGTTTTAATCTCTTCTGGTTCAAGCTGGATTAGATATTCAAGTTGGATATTTTTTTTAGAAAACTCACTTTCAAGAAGTTTACACTCTTCTTTAAATATCTTTAGGTTACGCTGTTCTGTAATTGAAGTTCCAGCAATTACAGCCATCTTGTTTGCATTAGGTCTTAATTTTAAAGCTAATTCAACGGTCTCTTTAACAGAGATACGCTCGTTGACTCCAGTGTAGTTTGTTAATCCATAAAAATTTGCAGGGTCAAAGTTGTTTATTCCGCAAAATACTATTGGAACACCTTTGAAAAGCTCTTTTCTTGCTCTCAAAAACTGTAGAGCATGATCATCACTAACAATTACTAATTCAAAATTTATATTTTTGTTATTTGTTTTATACTTTTCTATATAAACTTTCTCCATAAGATTGAGATATTCATCTGACCTGTTTCTTTGAGCATCAAGGTATTCTGTGAATATTGTAAGATTCTCAATATTTACAATATTCTCCATTATTCCTTTATGAACATCATCTGTCCATTCATAACCTTGATGATATGAGTGTAAGATCAATATATTTCTGTTCTCTGTATTACCGCTATTTTTTATATTATCGCTATTCATTGGTTTGCTAATAAATGAGATAGGTGTTTCAGAATATAGATATGGTTCTGAAAAAGGAAAACCAAATATAGAGATCAGAATTGATAACAAACAATAGATAGAAATATGATACACTCTTTTAAACATAAAGCCATAATCCTAAACTTAAAGTATTGACCAGATCATCTTTGTTCCAACAAAGTAGAGAAGGATAGCAAATATCTTCTTTAGCTTATCAACAGGAAGGCTATGGGCAAGTTTAGCACCATAAGGTGCTGTGCAGACACTTGCAATTACAATTCCAGATAGTGCGGTCAAATTGATATATCCAAAACTATAAGGCGGCAAATTAGAAGCTCCAAACCCATTGATTGCATAGCCTAATGCTCCAGCAGCAGCAATCGGAAACCCAATTGCACCAGCAGTTCCTATTGCTTTGTGCATAGCTGTATTACACCATAAAAGAAAAGGTACAGAGATTGTTCCTCCTCCTATTCCGACAAGACTTGAGAATATTCCAATAACTCCACCCATACTAACCATTCCTATTCTATTTGGAATATTTCTGGTTGGTTTGGGTTTTATGCCCATTACCATTTGGGTGGCAACATATAGAAGAAAGATTCCAGAGAAACCTTTAAGGAAATTAGTTGATAACATAGCAGCTATTTTTGTTCCAACAAAAGTTCCTACAAGTATGCCTGGTGTGATACTAAGTACGACACTCCATAAAACAGCCTCTCTTTTATGATGAGCTTTAACGCTTGAGACCGATGTAAATAGAATGCTTGCAAGCGAAGTTCCAAGTGCTATATGCAGTATATGCTCATAAGCTACGCCTTGAGCAGTAAAAATAAATGTTAGCATAGGTACAATAACAATACCGCCTCCAATACCTAAAAGACCTGCAAGAACTCCCGCAACAGCCCCTGAAATAATATAGAAAATGAAAAATGACATAAAACCCCTTTTTTTTATAATTTGACAAAAATAAGAACATGAATGATATTTGGCTGTAAACTTATACTTGTCTTAAAGGCCTAAAGCTCATCATTCATTTTATAAACAAGAATAACCATTTAACTCAAATTTTTAGCTACAACAAGAATTATTCATATTAAAAAATCAGTATTAATCAACTAAATTAAAAAGGAGAAACAAAATGGCTAATATTACACTAAAAGGCAACTCAATTGAGACCATTGGTCAGCTTCCAGAAAAAGGAACTAAAGCTCCATCATTTAATCTTGTTGGAACAACCCTTGCCAATGTTAGTTTAGATGATTTTGCAGGAAAAAATGTTGTTCTAAACATATTCCCAAGTATTGACACACCTGTTTGTGCAGCATCAACACGTCGTTTTAACAAAGTTGCGGGTGAGAGCGACAACACAGTTGTATTGTGCATATCTGCTGATTTGCCATTTGCCCATTCAAGATTCTGTGAAGTTGAAGGGTTAAAAAATGTAATTCCTTTGTCAGTTTTTAGAGATAAGGATTTTGGAACAGCTTATGGTTTAACCATAAAAACTGGTCCAATTGCTGGATTACTTTCAAGGGCAATCGTGATTATTGATAAAACAGGTAAAATTGCCTACACAGAGCAAGTGCCTGAAATTGCACAAGAGCCTAATTATGATCTTGCTCTTGCTGCATTAGCAGCTTTGTAAACAGTAAATAACCACTCATTTGAAGAATAACGTTATCTCCCAACAATTTTGATTTTAGCTTTCAAATAAATTTCTGGGCTAAAATAACAGAAGTCTGCTAAAGCCGACTGTTACTACAGTCCACTTTAGTGGACTTCTTTATACGTTAGCCGTGCGATTTATCGCTCGGCTATAAAAATTATAATTGCTGAATGTCAGCCAATTAAATTTAAGATGGATTTAATAAAATTAGGATTATAAACCAAAATGATAATTTCAGCTTTAAGAGAGCCGTTTAACGCACTTAGCCACATTGCAGGAGCAATCGCTTCATTAGTTGGGCTTATATTGATGATAGTTTTTGCATCTTTAAATGCAGACAAATGGCATATTATCTCTTTTTCTATTTTTGGTGCAACGCTCTTTATGATGTACACCGCAAGTTCTCTTTACCACTCAATAAAGCTGTCAGAAAAAGGTGTTGCAACTATGAGACGAATTGATCATGTTATGATTTTTCTTCTTATTGCGGGAACTTATACACCTTTTTGTCTTGTGCCATTAAGAGGAGCGTGGGGTTGGACTATT
>JADFXA010000146.1 GCA_015233755.1 Desulfamplus sp.
ACAAGAGTAGTTTTGCCTGTGCCCGGCCCGCCTGTTATCACTGTAATTCTGTGGGATAGAAGCTCACGGACAATATCGCTTTGTTCTTCAGACAGCTCGAGCTCAAGGCGATTTAATACCTCAAATGTTATCTCATCTTCATCTATACCATAATCAGGAACAGAAATTGATAACATTGCCTTGATTTTCTGTGCTATTCCAGTTTCTGCACGATACATTTTTCTCGTGTATATATGTTTGAATCCTTGTTCCTCGACAACATCCAACCCATCAATAAGTTCTAATAATGCGAAGTAGAATTTATCAGCATCTGCTCCTGTAAGTCTTGCACACCTTTCAAATAGTTCTAAAGAATCAATAAACACATGACCATTAGCTTCATTTTGGAGAAGAATATAGATAATCGATGCCTTTATCCTCTCTGGAGCATTTGGATCTGTTCCTGTTTTAAGGGCAATTGCATCAGCAATTTCAAATCCAGCCTCTGGAACATCTTTTGATAGTTGATAGGGTCTATCTTTAAGTATTTTTAGTGCATCTCTTCCATAAAAATTTATAATTGCTGATGCGTGAGCTATTCCAATTCCGTTTACTTGAAGAAACTGCATCACTTTTCTGATTGCATGATGCTGATCCCATGCGCGAGATAGAGTGAGCATCTTGGTTTTACCAATACCTGGTATTTCGCAAAGTCGATGCGGCTCATTCTCAATTATCTCAAGAGACTCTTCTTTGAAATAATCCACAATTTTTTTTGCCATTGACTCCCCAATTCCTTTAATCATACCAGAGCCAAGATATCTTCTTATCTCAGCTAAAGTTGAAGGTAGTGTAACTTCAAAAGTCTCTACCTTGAACTGGTCGCCATATTTTGTATGTGACACCCATTTGCCAATGAGGGATAGCATCTCTCCTTCTGCTACCCCTGCAAGGTGTCCAACAATGGTTACTGGTTCTTTGATTTCATGGATTTTAAGGCGGGCAATTGTATAGTGGTTATCTTCGTTTTTATAGGTTATCCTATGTAGTGTACCTTTGATTGTGGCCATTGGTCTATTCAGCTACAACAAATGAATCTTTTGCAATACCATCTTTTGTCAGTTTTTGATTAAACTGCTCCGCAGTATCAAGGTCTCTGAATCTTCCCACTCTTACACGGTAAAATTTACCCCTTGCATCCGTGTATTCGTTGATATGTGAATTGATATATTTTCTTCCAAACTTAATTTTTTCCATCTGAGCATTTCTCTTAACTGTAAATGCCCCCACCTGAACAGTAAAATTACCTCTAAAATAGTCAACAGGCCTATAGACTACTCTACCCTCTTGATCTGAACCAGTTGCTTCACCCAAGGCCACGACTTTAACTTGTGCTGTGCCAGGACCTGCTACCCCAAGCATTTGAGCTGCTTTATAAGATAGGTCAATAACTCGTCCAGTTACAAAGGGGCCTCTATCGTTTATCCTAACATCTAACGTTTTGCTATTCTCAAGATTATAAACTCTAACCCAAGTTCCAAGTGGAAGAGTTTTGTGTGCTGCTGATACCCCATACATGTTATAGATCTCTCCATTAGCAGTCTTTCTTCCATGAAACTGCTCACCATACCAAGATGCAATACCTTGCTGAACAAATCCCCTTGCATTTGCAAGAGGATAGTAATATTTGCCTTTAATCTTGTAGGGTTTAGTGTAAGCAGCTCTTCTTGATGAAGAGTCTCTTGTTGATGAAGGTGTGCGATCTGATGATGATTGTGAGGAAGACGAGTTTGGACGTGAATAGATTTCATCTTCCTCTGGGTCAGGTAATACTGTAGCACTACAACCCGTTATTGTAAGAAAAACAAGTATAAAAAAAGCGTTTATAATGGATTTAATATTTGCCTCCATCAGATTTGTACTTTAACCGATATTGATTGTTCTGTTTTCATATCTGTTATTGCATTTTGGATAACAAAATCCATTTTATCTGCAAAAATAAACTCCATGTTTTCCTTAACATTAGCTGGAATATCTTCCATATCTTTTTCATTCCACTTAGGCAGGATAATTGTTTTGATACCAGCTCTACTTGCTGCAATCATCTTCTCTTTTATACCGCCAACTGGTAAGACATCGCCCCTAAGAGTTATTTCGCCTGTCATGGCAAGTTTTTTTCTAACCACTTTTCCAGTTGCAAGAGATGTTAATGCTGTGAGCATGGTAACACCAGCAGATGGACCATCTTTTGGAATTGCTCCTGCTGGAACGTGAATATGCACCTCATGTTCAGAAAAGAAATTAGGTTCAATCTGAAATTTATCAGCATGTGCAATAAGATAGCTCATTGCTGTTCTTGCAGACTCTTTCATAACATCGCCAAGCTGACCAGTTAAGATAAGACCTCCTTTTGCCCCTTTCATTGCCGCAGTCTCAACAAAGAGAATATCACCTCCAACAGGAGTCCAAGCAAGTCCTACCACAACACCTGGAACTGATATGTTGGTACCATTTTCCGGCATATTGCGAATTGGTCCTAAATATTCATGCAGCTCTTTTTTGCTGATATATATTTTCTCTATCTCCTCTTCAGCAATTTTACTTGCAACTCCTCGACATATAGAGCCAATTTCACGTTCAAGGTTTCTCAATCCTGATTCGCGGGTATAACCTGAAATTATCTCTTTAATTGCACTCTGGGCAAACTTTATCTGGTCAGTTTTTAGACCATTTGCCTCTCTCTGTCTTGGAATTAGATATTTTGTGGCAATTTTCAATTTTTCATCTTCAGTATATCCAGACAATTCAAGAACTTCCATTCTATCTCGCAAAGGTGCTGGAATTGTATGAAGAACATTGGCTGTTGTGAGGAATATCACATCAGTAAGATCAAACGGCACATCAAGATAGTGATCTGTAAATGAGTAGTTCTGCTCTGGATCAAGAACTTCAAGGAGAGCTGACGATGGGTCTCCATGATATGAGGAGCTTACTTTATCAATCTCATCAAGCATAAAAACAGGGTTGTTTTGCCCAGCTCTTCTTATCTCTTGAATAATTCTGCCTGGTAAAGCCCCTACGTAAGTTCTTCTGTGTCCTCTTATTTCTGCCTCATCTCTGATTCCGCCAAGTGCAATGCGGACAAATTTTCTGCCTAATGCTCTTGCAATAGATTTGCCAAGCGAGGTTTTTCCAGTTCCGGGAGGTCCTGAAAAGCAGAGAATTGGACCTTTTGAGTCATTTTTAAGTTTTCTAACAGCAAGATACTCAAGTACACGTTTTTTGGGTTTTTCAAGTCCATAATGGTCTTGATCTAAAACCTTTCTTGCAGCCTTTATATCAAGCTGATCTTTTGATTTTTTGTTCCACGGTAAAGAGGTCAGCCAATCAAGATATGTTGAGGCAACAACATATTCGGAAGAAGATGGATGCATTCTTGATAACCTTTTTATCTCTCTTTCCGCCTCTTTTTTTGCAGCTTCAGGAAGACCTTCAGACTCAATTTTCTTTCTATATTCATCAATCTCAACGCTCTCTTCATCTGTTTCGCCAAGCTCCTCTTTTATTGCTTTGAGTTGTTGGCGAAGATAATATTCGCGCTGCCGTTTATCCATATCTTCTTTAACCTGACTTTGAATCTTTGAACCCATTTCAAGGATTTCAAGTTGGTCATTCACAAGGCGGGTTACCTTTTTAAGTCGTGCCTTTACATCAATAAGTTCAATAACTGCCTGTTTCTCAACAACCGGTGCATTTATAGTCGATGCTACCATGTCTGCTAAAATATCAGGTTCTTGTATTGATCTTACCATTGCACCTATTTCTGCTGGAAGACCTGGGGAGAGATTTACAATCTTCTCATACTGATCAACAATATTTGACATAAGAGCAAGAGTCTCTTTGTCATTTACATGTTTTTCGTTGTTGACCCCATCGATGCTGGAGCTGTTTATACTCTCAAGCACTTCAATACGTGCCTGTATATAAGGTTTTCCATTTATATACTCTTTTACCTTAAAACGACTTAATCCTTGAATAAGAAGTTGTGCTCTGTTCTCCTCCATTTTTGCCATTTTAAGGATAACAGCAACGGTTCCAACATCGTAAAGTTCCCCTGATGAATGTTTTGAAGAAATATCACTGCGCTTTGACAGAAGAAGACCAAGCATTCTGTTGCCAGCCATAGTTTCGTCAATCAGTTCAATTGCCTCTTTTTGCATAATTACAAGGGGAAGCACCATTTTAGGAAAAAGATTAGTGTCAACAATTGGAAGGATTGGAAGTATATCTGGTATATGATCTGGGTTGAAATTTATTGAGGTTTGATTATCGCTCATTCAATATTCCTATTTATTCAAAAATTATTTTTATTAGAATTTATCTTAAATATCATTATAACTGCTGCATTCATAAAGCTATTTATGAAAGTTCAATCTTTTGTGGTTTTTGTAAAGGGATTTTTGAAAGGCTGATCTCAAGAAATCCATTGGAAAATGATGCAGACACCTTTTCAGGGTCTATTAATGTTGGAAGATATAAAATTCTCTCAAAACCTCCGAACTGAATTTCAGCAAGCCGATAAGTTCCAGGTTCGATTGGTGGAGTACGACAACGGTTACCTGAGATTTTAATAGCTTTGTTAGTAACCTCAATGGAAATATCCTCTTTTTCCACACCCGCAATTTCAGCCTGAATTATTATTTGAGTTCTTGTTTCAAAAATATCCATCTGGGGTTTCCAGAGCCTTTTTGTAAGGCAAAACATTGGATTGATAGAGTGAAACATATCGTGTGCATGTTTCTCTCCTTTTGGTAATCGTCCAAAATCGTTTCCAAAATGAATCTCAATATATTCTTCCATAGGGAACGCTCCTACCTGAGTTTTGATGATACTAAATAATGTTTTTTGTTTTTTTTAATAAAGCATTTTAAATGATTTCTTTAATTAAATGCTCTAACTTCTTCAAAATAGGTTTCTAATTAATTGTTTACACAATAACACCAGCTTTTTTTCTTGTAAAGTATCAATCAGCGAGCCATTTTAAATCTAAATCTATTTTTAAATCAATTGAGATGGCAGCGAAATCAATTTCAAATCTATTTGTATTCAATTTAAGTTTATGATTAAATACATTATAAGCAGTTCAAATGGAGGCTGACGAGTAGGTTAAAAAATAACATTTATCCTACATTTAACTTATAAACACCAAATATAAATAATAGATTAAGGAGAACAAAATGAGTAAAACCATTGAAAATTTAAAGGCTGCATTTGCAGGAGAATCGCAGGCAAGAAATAAATATACCTTTTTTGCAGAAGTTGCCCGCCAAGAGGGTTATCATTACATTGCAAAAGTATTTGAAGAGAGTGCAGAGAACGAAAAACGTCATGCAAATGACCACTTTAAACTTCTCGGCGGCATTGGTGATACTGTTGCCAATCTTAAAGAGGCGATTGAGGGGGAACACTATGAAACTGTAACCATGTATCCTGATTTTGCTAAAGATGCAGAAGAAGAGGGAAATAGAGAAGCAGCTAATCTTTTTAAACAAATTGCAAAAATTGAAGCCCACCATAGAGACAGATACCAAAGATGTCTTGATATGGTAGCAGCAGGTACAGTGTTTAAACGTGAAGAGGCAATAAAGTGGAAATGCAGTCAATGCGGTTATACCCATGAAGGAAAAGAGCCGCCTCAGAAATGCCCAGCCTGCAAATATCCAAAAGAGTATTATGAGCCTGCAGATATGGATATATAAAATATATAGCAGCTATTATTTTATTAACCTTTGGGTCAGATAACATTATCTGACATTTTTTATATCAAATTTTATTTTACATAAAAATAA
>JADFXA010000147.1 GCA_015233755.1 Desulfamplus sp.
CACATGATGTCTCAACAACTCTTGGAGATGGATTGCCTGTAGATGGATCAAGAGAAAGCCCCTTTACAATAATTCCGCCAAGTTCGTTAAGATTGACTAACTCTTTATATTCAGCCGCATATCCAAATGTACCAGAGGCTGTCATTACAGGGTTTTGAAGCTTAACCCCATTAATATCAACGCTTAAATTCATAGTGTTTTCCTACTTTATGCAAATTCTAAACGGCGACCTTCTAAAAAAACGATCTGAATTGATTAAATAACATCTTTATCTCATGGTTTAAAAGCATCTTATCCCACTTATCAGGAAAAGCTAACGGTGCAAAAGTTATCTCAATGGTTACAGAATAGATGCCAGTTTCGCTATTAAATTTACTACTTAAAATCTTATACGGCAATTTTATAGCCCCCTCAAAACTTACAACTGTCTGCTCATTTACCATTGTTTGGCCATGAGCATCTGTTTTATCGTGTGCCAAACCTTTAACGGTTGTTGACTGACTTTTGACAGACTCAAGACCATTTTCTTCAAGAAAATTTCTAATAGCATTGTGTGCGGCTCGAGTCTGAATATCCACCCCTTTTTGACCATTAGCTAAATAATCTGCACTTCCAGAGATTACAAAAGAGGTAAATTGTTTTTGCCTAAACTCATCTTCTGCAGGCACCATAAGAAGGTTAGAGCGCTCTATACGGTTATCTACAGACTTTATATCAAATCTTACATAATATATTGAGGTACTAATTTCAGCATGGAGTTTATCTTGATTATAAATATTTAATTGACCGTTAATAATCAAAAAAAAGAGTAGAATATGAAGAAAAATAGATGGCAAACAATGTGTCTTCATAGTGCTTTTAAAAAGGCGTATCCTCAAATTTTTAAAGTGGTATCTTTATTGCAGACTCTGTTCTTTAAAGTTTTATTAAATTTAATTCAACATTTAATTTAAAAGGATGGAAAAGATGAGAAAATTTATAATATCTTTATTTATGATAACCTTTGTTTTTAGTGGCTGCATATATGTAGAGCAACGAGCCAAAGGAAGTAATCTAAGTTCAACTGGCGGTACTGTTGAGTATTCTGCAAACGATACTACATCTAAACAGAGAATAGTAACATTTGAAGTTGTTGGTAAGGGTTTAATTCCTGAGACAGCAATAAATACTGGTCAAGGACGGCTTATGGCAGAAAGAGCTGCTATAAATGATGGATATCGTCAGCTTGTTGAAAAAATAAGAGGCGTTTATGTTGATGCCTACTCTCAGACTACTAACGGAATTATTGATTATGATGTAATCCGCACACGCACTCATTCTTGGTTGCGAGGAGCACAAGTTCTTGAAGTAAAAGAGGCTGGCTATGGTATTTTTCATGCTAAATTAGAATTAAGAATATACTTTACAGAGACTGATATGGTTTGGTGGCCTGCTGGAATTGGAAGCGATGTAGTCCCTTCACCTCCTCGACGCAGCTATTTAGCAAGGCTTTTTTCAGGAGATTCAGCAAAATGCGACTCGTATCCATGGTGTGGTAATTATTATTATTATAGCCAGAGATAGCATCAAAAAAATGGATTATTTAATTCCAATATTTTATTTTAGCCCTGAAATAAATTTCTGGGCTAAAATAACTGAAGTCGGCTAAAGCCGACTCTTATTAAGGAGATAACAATGAAAGCGAATTCAATATTGGTAGCCAATTGTTTAACATGGTCTATTGTCAATCTGTGTTTCATTTTTTCTGCGTCTCTTTTTATTACTGAATATGCCTACGGCGATGATTTTCCTATCTATAAATCTAAATTTGCTGAGCAAAATATAGAAGAGGGACTAACACATACAGAATATCTTGCACGCCAATTTAGAGATCGTATTCGTGAGAATGAAGATGAGATAAGATTTTTGATAAACGAAAAAGATTGGCTGCAAAATAGAATTTATCATCTTGAAGATTTGAATCAACCTGTCCCTTGGGAGATGAGAAACTCTATCTCTATAAAAGATAGAAAGATTAGAGCTGCATTTAGAGAGAATGGTAGATTAAATGAGCTGCTTCAAAATGATAGATACAGAAGCTATGGAGAATATCAGGGTGATAACATGAATAACAATTCTCATTCTGATTACCATTATGGCTCATGCTCTGAGGCTTTGAAACAAAAAGTTTCTCAGCAGATAAGAGATGCTGGATTAGATGAATGGGTACACTTTACAGAAAGTGCTAAAGATTTTTGTAAAGGTGGGAATTGTTGTGTTTTGGAAAATGGCCTTCCAATTCTATACTCATCAGGCAGTGCAAGGCTTGCAAATGAGTATAAACTCTTTTTGAAAAAATTAGCGGGTATTATTAAAAACCATAATGTAAGAATTCGTATAGACGGGTTTGCTGATATTAATAATATTAAAACCAAGCAATACCCATCAAACTTCGAACTTGGTGCAACTCGTGCAGCAAACGTTGTGCATGAGCTTGTTAAAAACGGAGTCAGCCCATCTCTATTTAGGATTGCAACAACAGGAAAATATAGACCTGATGGCAAACCAATGTCTGACAAAAAATCTTTGGAGAGAAGGTCAGAGATAGAGATTGTCTTTATGTAGTCAATCTATTTCTTATACCACGAGCCATCTTCTTTTTTTAGGAACTCACCTGAAACAGCTTTTTGAACAATCTGAGAAGCTCTTAGCTGTTCAACCTTTTCAATTGGCACACCTTGCTCTTTTGCAATTGCAGAATAGACCTCTTTTCTGTCTCTGTTTTCGCTTTCAACTATCTCTTGATTAACCTTGCTGCCAGATACAAACTCAAGATAACCTCTTGAGTTTTCTCCAATAATACCTTTTTGTTTCATCTCTACAATGGTTGGCAGACGCTGTTTCATTCTCTCTTTGATCTCATCTGCCATGCAATTTTTGATAGAGACAAAATTAATAAAAACTAAAATAAATCCACAAATTATAATAAAATTGTTTTTTGAAATATTAAAGTAACTCATATATTAACCTAACCTTTCTGTGTTTATGATTTTTCTATTTTATAATATCATCTTAATTTTCTAATCAGAAATATTATCATTTTTTGATAATCTTCTCTTCTGCCTTATCAATATCATCAAAGTAGTTTTCAAGAGCCTTGTCAACTTTAACATTGATGTCAATTGTGATGTGTATAGGTTTTACTTCAAGTGGAGCTACTTGAACCTCATGTGTAGTGTTGCATCCTGATATTATAAATACCACAAAAGCAATCAATATAAATTCCGTCAAAAATACGCATTTTCTTTTGCCCATCTAACCCTCCCCTCCCCTATATTTTAGTAATGCTGTTAAATTCTAAAGTAGTTAGCACGGTTTCAAAATATTTATTATGCAAAAAGAGGCTTATTGTTTGGCTTTATGATACCAGCCTCTTCAGCCTTTTGGAAAAACGTGCGAATGGCTTTTTCACCTTCTGTTCCAATATCTTTTGAGAAGTCGTTGACATAAAGATTGATATGTTGAGAGATTACCTGCTCGTTAAGTTCCTGAGCATGAGCTTTTATATACTCTTTACTATCTTCTGGATTTTCAAAGGCATAGTGAATACTTTGTCCAATCAATAATTGCACTAAAGATGAAAGTCTTTGTTCCTCTCTACCGTTTTCTTCATAAGAAGAACTCTTTAGATCAACAGCATCAATATCATCTTTTATTATGATTTCACAAATATCTCTTTTTATAGCAATGCAGCCAAGAGGGATAGGAAGTCCTGTAAATTTTTCCCACCACTCACCAAGATCAACCATACAGTTAAGACCAAAATTTTGATAGGTAAATCTGCCTTCATGGATGATAACTCCAAGATCAACAGAACCATCTTTTACTGCCGGCATTATCTTTTCAAAAGGCATTGGAACAATCTTGGGCTCAATTTGAGGTAAATGTTCTTTTAAGAAGAGACTAAATAAGACAAATGCGGTTGTACCTATTCCTGGAACAGCAACTATAGTTTTTTTTATTGGAATTTTTCTAACTGATGAAGTTTTAATTAGAGAAGATATATTTTTATCTAAAATCTCTTTATCAAACATTATCGCTTTATCAGGAAGTGAGACCACAAGAGGTCCACAACCTCTTCCAAGAGCTGCTCCAGTTCTCAAAAGTGCATATTTATCTCTTAAAGCTCCAAATGTGGCAAAAGATAGCTTAGTAATATCAAAAACACCGTTTACAGCGTATTGATTAAGGGTTTCAACATCTGCAATTGTAATTTTAAATGCAAGATTAGCATTTGCTGTTTTTAATAAGTTATGGGCAATAGCGTGAAAAATAAAAGTATCGTTTGGGCAGCTTGAGTAGGCAAGGGTTAAATCTCTCATATTATTTTAGTCTCTCCTAAAAAAACACATCACGATGATCTCAGGGGGTAGAAGCTTAATTAATCCTATCATCCGAAAAGTATAGCTTTATGACAGTGAGATACAAAAAAGCTGCTGAGTTATATTTTGCAATTTAGATATAGGTAAAAATCCAACGATCTGAATTATATAAAATTAGGGGCTGCTTATTAAATTAAACAAATTCAAAGCGTTATAGAATTTTGAGAGTTGGTTCTATATATCAAAATCAGGATAAAGTTTTTTGACACATTCGGGGCAGATACTGTGGCTGAATTCTGCCTCAGAACGATCTGCAATATAACGCTCAACCTGTTGCCAGAACCCTTTATCATCACGGATATTTTTGCAATTTGCACATATAGGTATAAAACCTTTTAAGGTTTTAACTTCATCCAATGCTTTTTTCAAAGATGTTATATCTTCCAGAATAATGATCGTTTCACCGAATTTACCGCTGATGTCGAGATTTTTTGAGAACTTTACACGATAAATGAAATAATTGTCATCATGCTGGATTGTCTTTTCAAATACCATTGAGTCACGATTTTCATGATGAAACTGCTCAACTTCATTCTTTAGCCACGGCAGAAGTTCATCTAAACTGCAGCCGCCAAAACAAGCGGCATCAATAACAGCTTCTTCTTGATCTATGCACTGTTCAAGCTCCAGTTGTCTGTCCCTTGATAAACAATAATACTGCGACCCTGATATTGCATTCTTTTTGAAAAGCCTTGATGCTGCAAGATTAAGACTGTCAACCTTCTGTGCACGATTTATGATAATAACTGGATTCGGGATACTTTCAAAAATTGTGAGATACCTGTTTTTCTCATTAGTCATCAGACGATTGTTAATCTGCAGCTCCTGCATCTTGTTATCTTGTCCACCCTCTGCCCATTCAACGCAAAAACCAATCTCTATTCTGTCAAATACTCTGTTGATGAAAAGTTCACACCATTTATAATGGTCAGGATTAATATTTTTGTGGTGGACAAGATCAATATATGCTTGACGGTAATATTTCATTAACCCCATAAACATGCTTAAACTGACACCGCGCTCCCGATGTCGTTGTGCTTCAACTATACCGAATAGACACAGCTCATTATCTGCGATATTCTCTTCAGGTATAATTTCCAGAGGCTCAAAAGAAATGTCCAGTGCTTTGATAATAGAAGCAGAAAGACCTGAAATTGAGAGACGCCATGCCTCTTTCAAAGTTGATGTGTATGCAGCATATCCCTGTCTTTTGGCGTAATCAAGGATACGTTCCATCAGCCACTCCTCATTTGACAACAGAATATCTCCCAAAGGCGGTTTTGAGGACTCTTCCATGCTTGGAATATCAATGTTCATTTATATTTTCCTCCAACAAAGATACTTTGTTCATATCCAGCACATCACGTATTTTCTTATCAAGGTCATTTATCGTAATCGGCTTCAT
>JADFXA010000148.1 GCA_015233755.1 Desulfamplus sp.
GTGCTGCTGTTTATTGGCATGAGCGTTGGGAGAATAAAGACGGGAGTTACAGTAACCTTCATGTGCACTCTTCTCCAGCAGCCCTTGATGCTTACCGAAGTTCTATATCTGATCCATACTGGATTGACAAACCTCAGTTCCGTAAACGCCACAGTAGATAGGAAATTAAATGGCTATTGCAAATAAGATTAGGAATTGACTAAATACTAAAAAGAACAAAAAAAAGGATTAGTATCATTTTAAAATAATGATACTAATCCTTTAATTAAATCAAAAAAATACTTTTTTATTTTTTCAGCTCTTCAAGTTCTTTTTCTAATTCAGCAATACGGGCTTTATCTCCACCTTCAGGGGCATCAGTTCCTTCATCTTTTTTCCATGAATCTTTAAGCTCATCAAATCCAAGATATAGAGCTAAACCGCCGCCGAGCAGCAATACAGGTGGAATAGCACCTGCAAGAATCTGCAAAAATGCGTCAAACCACACAGCAATACCGATAATGCCGAGAAGAACTGCAACAGCTCCACCAATCAATGTTTTCATAATCAATACTCTCCTTACAATGTTAATAATTGCGACTCAAACAAATTATAAAATAACTATATAAAATCCAATACATAGTTCTATTCAGTTAATTATATTCTATAAAATAATCGGTATCACTTAACATACGAACCTTAGTAAATCAAGCCAATTTTTAATCATCAATTATTTTATTGCCATTAAATAAAACCTTTGATAGAGGTGCAAAGTAGCCGTAAAATATAAGTGTCAATCTTTGCGAATAACTTAATAGGACATTATAAAATGAGCATATTTAAAACAATAAAGGACATTTTTAATAGAAGAAAGAATATAGTTAAATATGATGCTGAAAATGACATTATCGAATATAACACCAATGAGCTTTCTAATAATTCTAATGAGCACTTTGCCTGTTTCTATCCTGGTAACTCTGGATTTTTACCATCGTATATAATTAATAATTTTTTTGATAAAATAAAATTTGATCTAAAAAAAAGCGAAAAACTAAGCAGACTTAATGAAAAAGGTGTTGTTATTTATGTAGGAAAATACAAAAGTTTGTTCGAGTTCCTTTATTATCACACAGCATTTAAAAAATCTGCACTACCCTACCCTGAAATTGCATTTGAATTTAGATTTTTCTTTCTTCTTCCGGTTAAAAAGATCATCAAGATATTTCTATCACAGCTAAAACACTTCTTGGAATATTTTAAAATAAAAAGCCCATATCAAACACAATATTTTGAACATGAATTTCTAAAAGGGCGTTCTGGGTTTCTCTGTATGGTTGAGAGTAAAAATTTTTATAGAAGATTTGTTGAATCAAAACCAGACCCACTGCGATATTTGATTGAATTTCAAAAAAATAGCCAAAAACCAATATTTCTTGTGCCTCAAGTTATTGTTTTTGGTGCAAAACCAGTAAGAACTACACCAACTTTTATGGACATTTTACTTGGAAACAACGAAAAACCTGGGAAATTAAAACGCCTTATTGCAATGTGGCAAAACCCTGAAAAGATATGCGTTGAAATATCTAATCCTCTTAATCTTAAGGATTTTCTAAATAGACCTGATATAAGAGATATTGATGAAGATTTTCAAGCATATACCCTTAGAACCCACCTTATCGATCTTCTAAACCGTCAGAAAAAAAGCATAACTGGCCCCGTCCTTAAATCGAGAGATGAGCTTACAGAAGATATTTTAACCCAACAATCTTTACAAAATTTTATGCGTGAACATTCAGAGAAAGAGGGGCAGTCGTTGATGGTTACTCATAAAAAAGCTGCCTCATACATTGAAGAGATTGCAGCAAATTACAACTTAAATATCATATATATATTTGAAAAAGTGCTAACATGGGCTTTTAAAAATATATTTGAGGGGTTAGTGGTTGATTATGAAGGTCTTGATAGGATCAAAGATGAGTCAAAAAAAGCACCAATTATACTTGCTCCATGCCACAAAAGTCATTTAGATTATCTGCTTTTATCATATCTTATGTTTAAGAATAATATGCCATGCCCCCACATTGCGGCTGGGAAAAATCTATCATTTTGGCCTTTGGGTCCAATTTTTAGAGGAGGCGGAGCATTTTTCTTGAGACGAACATTTAAAGGAGCAATCTTATATTCTCGTATATTTGCAGCTTATATTGAAAAGCTCTTATCTGAAGGTTTTAACATTGAGTTCTTTATTGAGGGGGGCAGAAGCAGAACTGGTAAACTGCTTCCTCCAAAACTTGGATTTCTATCGATGCTTATTAAGGCATATAAAAATGGTGCGTGTGAAGACCTAATCTTCATGCCAACTTATGTTGGTTATGATAGAGTTCTTGAAGAAGATGCTTATTTGCATGAGATTGAAGGTGGTAAAAAGAACCCTGAGAATCTATCTCAACTTCTCAAAGCAAGAAAGTTTCTCAAAAAAAAATATGGAAAAGTCTATATAAAATTCCATGAACCTGTATCATTAAGTGACTATTTAGATGAAAAAGGCCTTGACGTTGACTCTATGGATAATGACGAATATATGCTTTTATGTAAAAGTATTGGGTATAAATTACTAAATGCTATAAATAAGACATCTATTATAACACCACATGGAATAGTTGCCAGTGCAATCTTAAATGCCTCTGGAAGTAGTTTTTCTAAAAAAGAGTTGATGTTTAGAGTAAACTCATACATGAACATGCTATCGATCTTAAATGCAGAGCTTGCTGATACATTGACAATTGATCCTGATCTTGCATTAAATCATGTTATTGAGACTTTTGTGTCAAGAAAATTTATTGAGCTTGCTGATGAAAGTGAAAATGAGATTACTGAAAATACAAGATTTTTTGTTAAAGATAACAAACGTCCCATACTTGATTATTACAAAAATAATGCAATATGTTTCTTTATTCCAGCATGTTATACAGCAATAGCAATCCTTAAAACAGATAGATTTCAATTTTCATCAGATGATCTTATTGATACATACAAGTTTCTTGAAAATTTCTTTCTTGATGAGTTCTCTTTTGATGAGGAGACCACATGTATTGAGGAGATTCACACCTGCATTAGAGCTTTCATTGATGATGGAATTCTTGTCCCAACCCCATCTTTTGAAGAGACATATAATTTAACATCTGAGGGATACAGAAAGCTTAAAGGATTTTCAGAATTTTTACGGCCATTCCTTGAGTCATATAAAGTTGCTCTGATGTATTTTGAAAAATACCCAAAAGATAAACATGAGCCCAAAGAGCGTATTAAAAAGATGCAAAGTAAAGGTATTAGTTGCTACAAACGGCAAGAGGTTATGTTAAAAGAGTCTTTATCAAAAATTAACTATACCAATGCAGCAACTTTTTTTATAAACAATGGTGTTGAAGGCTCTGAAGATATAGAAAAGATCAAGGAATATAAAGAAATTATCGACAATTTTTTGACCATTGTAACTACATGATAACCACTAACAGTATCTTTAGATAGGATAGAGTTGTTAGCTTGTTTAAAGTTAATAACTCTAATAATTAAACAAATTCTAAAAATTCAAAAAGTTTAGATAACGAAATAAGTGAGCAGATGAAAGCACTAATACTCGCTGCTGGATTTGGCACGCGTCTTCTTCCACATACATCAGTTAGACCCAAACCTCTTTTTACAATAAATGGAACCCCAATACTCCAAATTTGTATCGAACAACTAATTGAGTCTGGCTTCACAGATATAATTATAAACACTCATCATCTTCACCACCAGATTGAGCAATTTCTTGCTGAATATATTGCAGATAACCAACTAAACCTTGCTATAAATAGGTATAAATGCCCTATTAATATTACAACCATTTATGAGCCAGAAATCCTTGATACAGGTGGGGCAATAAGAAATGTTCGTGATTTTATGGGAAATGATCCTTTTATGGTTATAAACAGCGATATTGTATCTGACATAGACCTTAAAAAAGTGTGGGATTTTCATATCTCTGGAGATTGGTGTGCAACTCTTATTCTTCACGACTACCCAATTTACAATAAGGTTTCTGTTAATGATGAGTCATTTATAAAAAGTTTTTGTGCTAATAAAGATTTCTTATGCAATATATCTAACTCGTGCGATAAGCTATTAGCTTTCACAGGAATTCAAGTTCTATCTCCACAAATATTTGATTATATTTATAAAAACAGTGTTAATAATAAAACAACCCCTCTTAAGAGAGCCAATTTTGGTACAGATCCTTTTAGCAGCATTGAGCTATATTCATACCTTGCAGAAAAAGGGGATTTAGTAAAAGCATTTATTTGCAAAGATATTTTTTGGCAAGATATTGGCACACCTGAATCATATCGAGACATATCTATAAAGTTTATTATATCCAGCATTTTAGGCTTAGAGCCATTACAAAACATAAGAAATATCACAATAAATAAACTTACTGGAGATGGTTCAGATAGATGCTGGTTTCGTTCCAAACTGTCTGATAATCAAAATGTTTCTTCATATCAAGATATCTCCTTAATCATTGCAGACCACGGTATTTGTAATGATAACGATAAGACCCAAGAGGTTGACTCTTTTATAAATATTGGAAATCATCTACTTTCTAAAGGGCTTCCTGTTCCTAAAATTAAAGGATATGATAGGTTTGCGGGTTTAGTTGTGCTTGAAGATTTAGGAGATGTTCATTTTCAGGAATTTATTACTCAAATCTACTGTAGGGACAATTTGGAAATTCCCTCGAATTTGAAAATAACATCGACAAATTCGTACAAAGTTAAGGATATTGAAAAACAACATCTTATAATTGAGCATTACAAAAAGATATGCTCTCTTGCCATAGATTTCTCAATAAAAGGGATAGAGGATTTTAAAGATGAGTGGACATTTCAGACACCCTCTTACTCAAAAGAGATGATCCTTGAAAAAGAGTGTCGTTATTTTGTTGAGGCGTTCCTTCAAGGCTGCCTTAAGTTAGATGTTCAGTTTGAGGATTTTATTGATGAATTTGAGTTTATTGCGGATAATGCCATTAATGATGCTTTTTATGGGCTTATGCACAGAGATATGCAATCAAGAAATATTATGGTAAAAGATAGTCAATATTTTTTTATTGATTTTCAGTCAGCAAGAAGAGGGCCTCTTCAATACGATCTTGCATCTTTGCTCATTGATCCTTATGTAAATCTTCAAGAGGATATAAGGGAAAATATTTTATATGAGTGTCTAAAAGAGATTAAACAAAAAGTTCAAAAATTGAACGGAAAAGCTCAAGGATTGACTGAAGAGGAATCAACTGAAAACTTTATAAAAAGCTACAGATATTGTTCACTTACCCGTAATATGCAGATGCTTGGGGCATTTTCCAACCTATCAATCAACAAGGGTAAAACATATTTTGAGCAATATATTCCAGTTGCTATAGTAAATCTGAAAAAAAATATTAATTTTGTGGATAGAGATAAAATTCGTAGTCTGTATCGCTGCATATTAGATATTTAAAATATACTGAACAATATCTTAATTTGATTTTAGCCCAGAGCTAAAGCTCAGGGCTAAAAGATTGAATAAAAACTCAATTTATAACCGTGCGAAGTATAAACACATTCTTAACTTAACTCACCTTACGCATTCCAAGAATTGTTTTTTTATTTGTTTATAGACTTGTATGATGATTAAAACTAAAACACAACTATGGATAAACAAATGCTTGATCTATATAGGGCTTCCTGAATAAATCGAAATTCGTAAGCTCACTTCGCTGAGTGAGTCTCTACGAGGTTGTTTTTCTGGATTTATATCACAAA
>JADFXA010000149.1 GCA_015233755.1 Desulfamplus sp.
TTATATATCATCTTATAGATCGCCTCATCAAATAGTAGATTTTTTTACAAAATGTCACTCGACACAATTGATTCTTGATAACCTTTTTTTTGATTCAGTTGAGTTTGACAAGTTTTTTAACCAGATTGAATCAAAAAAAATTACAGGATTCCTTCAAGCCTCAAAATCTGGAGAACCTGAAAAATATATCTATTTCTATAGTGGTAAAATATTTGGATATATGAATATAAAAGGTAAAGATGGACTATTTGAGAAAAATTTAGATAAAAATCAGATACAGGTGGCACTTAAAAATTCAATTGTTAAAGTGTATTCAATCCTCCCTACTTCTGTAACCGATATGACTAAGAGGCATTCAATTGCAGATAATGCTAATAATCAATTAGATAATACTAAAACAGCTCATAACCAAAATGTAACGGATGAAAGTAATAATGATGAGAATAGGCTATCGGTTATTGAATGTTATGAGCAAATTTTTGAACTTCTTGAAACAAATACAGAATCTGCAGAGTTTACTTCAATATGGCGAATGTGTGCTCTTGAATTGAGTAATAAATATATATTTCTCAATCCATTTGCAGGAGAATTCAACTATGATAAAGGTAAAATCGATCTGTGGGAAAAGATTGATCTAAAAATAGCAACTAATGCCTTAGATGAGTTAATCAACGCTATTGCTAAAAAAGCAAACCTTCCTAAAGATGGAATTAAAGCAATAAAAGATAACTATTTAAATATACTGGCTGCCTATGAAATCAGAAGCTAAAAATGATCCAGAGCTATTTATCAAGAAACACGACTATGTAATAAATCTTATTATATCTATTAAGAATAAAATATCCTTTTTTCCTGATCTTAGAAAACAAGAACAGGGCTATTACAGAGAAATCTATTATAATGATCTTATCACAAAGATTAAAGAACAGTATCCTTCTGACATACAACTTATTGTAATAAAAGAAAATCAAAGTATTCTGTATGTGGTTAAAAAAGATATATTGATCTTTATTTGCGAATGTTCAGGTAAAGGAAGTGTCTCCCAAATAAAAATGGAGTTTAATGAATTTATTGAAGAGTTCCAAAAACAGGGAAAATATAAAAAATTCTTCTCGTCCATTTTTAGCTGGTAGCTATCTCTATCTATACTACCAACCTATAATTTTTGTGAAACAACTTATTTATTGTCAGTCAAACAGTCTCTTCTCGTTAGCCACTTAGAGTCAATTAAGGAGTATCTTATATGCTTAAATATATTATCGAATTAATTCCTACAACAGATAATAGCGTAACTCTCTCTTCTTCAGAGTGGGCAATTATTGTGATGCTTACAAAGTATCCTGACTTTAATAGGCTTATTGCTGAACTTAAGAAAAACCACAACATGACTATAGAAGAGATAAAAGCTTTACTGGGGAATCTTCAGAAGAGAAAGATTTTGAAGCTCTTTCAAACGGAGGTTTCTGAAGATTCTGCTATTATATCTCCAACTCAGAACGCTGTATCAATACCTGAAACCCCTTCTATATTCTGGGAAAGGCTTGAAAATGAATTATCTCGAGCAATAGGACCTATCGCATCTATTGTAATTGACGATTCAATCTCAGAATTTAATATGCCTCGAGAAAAATTTCCCACAAAGTTTCTCTATAGCTTAGTTGAGAAAGTTGCGGCTGAAATAAATTCAAATGCTGAGAAGACTCAGTTTCAAAAAGCGATGCTTGAAGTAATTAAAAAAATTTAATACCTCTTAATTGATATAAGCTTCAATTTGATATGCTATCTAAAGTTTTTATCAGATATCTAAATAGAGCTATATATCTAAAATAGTGTAGTTGAATAGTAATGTATGCTGAAGCAAACAGTTAGGCAGACTTTTACTGAACCTAAATCTGAATTGAGTGATTGATATGACAGAAGATATAGATATTAAAAAATTGACAAACGATGCGTTTATGGCTATAGACGCTCTTTTTACTGATGACGATAGCGATATATTTTCAGAAGAGAAGGATAAAGAGCCTGATGATTTTGATTTAATACAAGAGTATATGCTTGCTATTGAGTGGGAATGTTCTGATAAGAATATCAAGAAATTCGGTGATTTCCTAAATAAACTTACCCCTAAATATAGTGGAAAGCATAATCAAGATATTCTAAAAATGCTTTTAAGCATTGTAAAGTATCTTGAGAAAGCAAAAGACAAAGCTCTTCCAGAGACTCATCAGGTAATGGAGTTCATTGTCAAAACCTTTAAACATATCAACCAGCACGGGATTGATGAAGCCGCAGTTAAACAAGAAAAAAATAACGCATACAACAAAGTTTTAGACTTAAAGAGCAAAATAGCAAAAGTAAAGGCTGGAACCTCATATTCACAAGAAGTTGATGGAGCGGTAGAGAGTCAACAGAGTGGAGAGCAAAGAGCCAATTTACAGTCTAAAACTAATTCGTCAATACGCTCTGTAACTAATCAACACTCTTCAACAATTCCTACTGAACCAATTGAGAATTCACCAATAATAGTCAGCCTTCTTACAAGGCTTGATTTTTGTGAGAATAGACTCTCAGCTATTGATGCACAAAATACCAAATTACAGCAACAGATTTACGATCTTACTAATCTAAATAAGCAGCTAAATGATCAGATAAATGATATTAAATTGAAGTTTTCTGATCAGATTAATGATTTGTCTCAAATTATAAACTCTCTATCTGTTTCTACAAATTCGCTAATACAATCTTCGAATTTAATTACAGACTTTGATGATAACATAGATACAGATAACCCATCATTTGCTAATATAGATGATGATCTGAAGCAATATGAGGAAGTAAGTTTTGATGGACTTGATTTTGACGATATGGACTCAGATATTAATCAGCAACCTTACTCTGGGGAAACTAATAAAAGTAAAGAAAAGAGTAGTATTGAACTCAATGAAGTTGGATTAGATGAGATAGATATTGGAGATATAGGGTTAGAAGAGACAGAGTTTGATAATGTAGTTAAGGAGGAGAAGGAAGATTCTCGCCTTGAAATTGATTTTGATAAGCTAAATACTGATTCAATGAGTGTTGACTCAATTGAAGACAACATATTTGAAAGTGATGAGTTTAATGAAATAGAAGATTTTGAAAATATTACTTCTGATGACATCGAATATGATGAGATCACAGAAGATTTAATTGAGTATAGCGAAGATAATATAAAATCTCCAAATGTTGCAGTTGATCATTTAGATTTTGATTTCAAAGCTAAAGAGTCAATCGAACTTGAGAAAGAAAAAGAGCCAAAAGAAGAGTCTGAAGAGATCAAAAATAGCGGTTCTGATGATAGTAAAAATGAGCAAACTAAAGACAATACTCTTGATGGTGATGAGTTATTCGAATCAAAAGAGATAATTAATAGTGATCTACTAAAAGAGATTCCTCATTTTGTAAGGTGTTTCAAAATAGAAAAGCAGCCAATTGCTCTACCTGATGACAAAATTTATAATATATATAAAATTCCATCTAAGCTCACTAAAAGTATTAACCAAATGCCAATCCTCAGCTTAGGAGAGTTCTCTTCACTATTTCAAAATTTGTCTAAAAATATGAAAGGGCATTTGAAAGATGTAAGTAACTCTACTTTGAAAAAAATGAATGTTGATCTTCATTTGCTAACTGATAAGAGTGTTCAATATAAAATGGCTGTTCTCTGTTCTGTTGAAGATAAAGTTTCTATTATCCCAGTTACAGATATATATGATAATATGAACCATCCAATGACAGATATAAAAAATGGACATAACGAATTTTCTGAATATAATGTTAATATTGTTGATATAGGTCTAATACCTTTTGTGAATCTTAGTAAAAAATAATGGAAAAGAATAATCCTATTATTGATCAAACTCTGTTTGACTTAAAATTGAATGAAGCCCAATTTTATTTAGAACAAGGGCTTTATGATGAAGCTGATAAAATATATCTTAATCTTATTAATGAGCTTAAACAACTACCTGAAACTAAAAGCTCTGATATTCAAATAAGACAGTTAGAGTCAATTCGTCAAGAGTATCAAACAGAGACAAAAAAAAATAAAGTTACTCTAAAAATATCATCTGATGCTGATAGGCAAAGTGATGAAACGGAACTAAAGAAATCTGAAGTTGATCAAAATAACCAAGATAAATCTAATCAGCATAATAAGAGTATATCAAAAGATGATTATAATAGTGCAGAACTTAACAACGACGAGCTTAATAGTGATATAGATAGTCAAGTAATTGCTTTCATTAACCAGATGATTATTGAAGCTTTTAATAAAAATGCTTCGGACATATACATTGAACCAACTATAAATGCTAATAACCTTTCTGCAAATTTTATAGGCAGAGACCAATCAAGATTTAAAACATATTCTGATAAATCTTCTGACTCCAATATTGCTAAAATTCGTTTTAGAATTGATGGAATATGTCAAGACTACACTGGAATCCCAAATAAATTCGCTTTGCATGTTATATTCAAAATAAAAATTATGGCACAAATGGATATTACTGTAAGGGCGACACCTCTTTACGGCAAAATCAAATTTAAAAGTGAATCGACAGGAGCTATAGAGCTAAAGGCTATAACTATTCCGACCTCAGGTGTTAAGGAGGATATTGTTCTTAAATTCTTTCCAGCTGCAAAACCAATGGATTTACAAAATCTTGGGTTACTTGAACATAATCTTAAAAGATTTATTGAAATTATAAATAGACCCTTTGGTTTAATTCTTGTTAGTGGCTTATCTGGCTCTGGTAAAACAACTACCCTTCACTCTGCGTTAAAACTAATAAATAGACCTGAAAAAAAAATATGGTGTGCAGAGCATCCTATTGAAATTACCCAAAGAGGAATATCTCAAGTAGAAGTCCAACCTCAAAAAGGTCTTAAATATCCTGAACTTTTGAAAGCATTTATAAAGTCAGGATCAGATGTAGTAATGTTGGGCGATATAATTGACTTTGGTGAGAAAGAGACAAGCTATGAGACTACATCTCTTGCCATTAAAGCCTCTTTGACAGGACATCTTATTTTGGCTGGCGTAAGTGCCTCAAGTCTTTCTGATACTATTAGAAAGGTGTTGGAGATAGGTGTAAATCCAATTCATTTCTCAGATGCACTTTTGTGTATCCTTAACCAAAGACTTATAAGGTGTTTATGTGAAAAGTGTAGAGAGCCTGTATCTGAACAAATTTCTAAAAATATCTTAGATATAGCATTTGATGAATTTGGAAAAGGAGAATCCTCATCGGTTGGTAATAGAGATGCCCTTGGGCTTTTTAGTCAAATTGATAAAGATAAGATTAAAATTTATACCCATTCACCCGATGGTTGTGAGGATTGTAGTTATACTGGATACAAAGGTAGAGTAGCACTTCATGAACTTCTTATAAACAATGACCTAATAAAATCTTTGATTAAAGAGACCTCAATTAAAGGAACTAATTTTACCGAAAAAATAGAAGATAATGATAAAAATAGAGTAAGTTACTTTGAAAGAATAAATTGTGCTATTCAAAAATTGGATAATAGGAATATATTTACCACTGGTAATTATACCTTAAAACAAGATGGCATACTTAAAGTTATTGCGGGAATTACAGATATAGATGAGATAATACGTAATGCTATATGAAATGCAACAAGGTGATAAGCTAAAATGATAGCTTATCACCTTGTTCTATTAGAGTTAGATATATTTAAACTGTAATATTGCTCTTCGTTTATTTCATTGTCCATCTATTTGCTGTAACCAAGGTAAAAATAGAGTAGAATAAAAG
>JADFXA010000014.1 GCA_015233755.1 Desulfamplus sp.
TTATATTTTAGCCAGAACCATTATCTCTCCAATTACTTATCTTAAAGACGCTGCTTTTTTAATTGCTCAAGGCCGTTTAGATGAAAAAATTGATATCCAAAGGAGAGATGAGTTGGGTGAATTAGCCAGCAGTTTTGTCAATATGCGAGATGCTATTCGCAAAAAAATAGATGATCTTCATGTGTTGAATAGTATTATTGAGGAAAAAATAAAATCCTTGTTGTAGATGATGATGCTTCTCACCGCACAATGCTCAAAACTTTGATGACAAGATGGGGTTATGAGATACACCTTGCAGATGATGGCTCTTCTGGGGTTGATAGGGTGCATCAGGAACATTTTGACATTGTGCTTATGGATATGAAGATGCTTAAAATGTCAGGAATGGAGGCATTGGAAAAGATATGTAATTATAATCCTGCTCTTCCAGTAATCATAATGACTGCTTACTCCTCAATTGAGACTGCTGTAGAGGCTCTTAAAAATGGAGCTTATGATTATATGACAAAGCCTCTTGATTTTGATAAGCTAAAATTAACCATATCCCACATAATTGAGACTATATATCTAAAAAATGAGAATATTGATCTTAAAAAACGGTTAAATCAAAATTTTAATCGTGAAAACATAATAGGCAAAAGTCCTGCAATTACAGCTCTGCTTGATACAGTGGAACTTGCAGCTCCGTCTGACGCAAATATCCTTATAATTGGTGGTTCAGGTACAGGAAAAGAGCTTATTGCAAGTGCAATTCATTATAACAGTCCACGTAAAGATATGCCTTTTATACGTATTAACTGTGCCGCAATTACAGAAACATTGTTGGAGTCTGAGCTGTTTGGACATGAAAAAGGTTCTTTTACAGGTGCAGATAAAAGGCGTAAAGGAAGATTCCTCCAGGCACATGGAGGTAGTATTCTGTTAGACGAGATTGGAGAGATGAGCCTTGCTATGCAGGCAAAGCTGCTCAGAGTACTTCAAGAAAAAGAGATAACACCTGTTGGGAGTGAAGAAAATATCAGAGTAGATGTACGTGTTATTGCTTCAACTAATCGTGATTTGAAGAAGATGGCAGCAGACGGTAGATTTAGAGAGGATCTCTACTTTAGACTTAATGTTGTTACACTCGAAATACCCCCTTTAAGCTCCAGAAGTGAAGATATACCATCTTTAGCTTTGCATTTTCTCAAGCTATTTTCACAAAAAAACCATCGTGATATTAAAGGGTTTACACCGGAAGCTATGGATTCGATGATACGATATGGTTGGCCCGGTAATGTTAGAGAGCTTATGAACTCTATTGAAAGGGCTGTAGTTCTTGCAAGGTCAGATTATCTATCTTTAGAAGACTTTCCTTTTATAACACAGCTCAATAACATCAATGCCAATAGTCCTACTATACCACAAGTCGTACAACATACAGCTGTATCTAATTCCAGTTCAACTTACATTGCTACAATATCAGAAGATAGTTCTCTTGTGGATATTGAACGAGACGCTGTTTTAAGAACACTTGAATCTGCTAATGGTAATAGAAGCGAAACTGCAAGGAGGCTTGGTATTACACGTAAAACTCTATTGAAGAAACTTAGGCTTTATGGAAAAGCATGATGTATGACTTTCAACAGTATAAAACTCAGGTCTAACTTGTTCAAATTACTATTAATATTTTAAACCAATGTATAACAAATGGAGTTGTATAAAATATTATGCCTGTTATAGTAAAAACTGCTTTTTTATTAATTCTGTCAAATATTTTTATGACCTTTGCATGGTATGCTCATTTAAAAAAACTTAATGATAAAGCATGGATTGTTGCTGCACTCATAAGTTGGGGAGTTGCTTTTTTTGAATATATGATTCAAGTCCCTGCTAATCGTATCGGACATACGGAGTTAACTCTTGCCCAATTAAAAATATTACAAGAGGTTATAACCCTATCCGTATTTCTGCCATTTTCAATTTTCTATATGGGACAGCCCGTTAAGCTTGATTTTGTCTGGGCTGGTTTCTGTATTCTTGGGGCTGTATATTTTATTTTTAGATCATAAGTTGTCTGTGTTGTGATAGAATAATCTTTAATGTTGAGTAAAAAGCCTTGGAGTCATAGTTTGTTCAAGCTGTTGACGTTGAGCTTCAAACTCTTCAGGCGTATTAGCTGGCTCAAAGCATATCTCATCACCAAACAAGAGTGTAACTTGTGCAAATGGTTTTGGTACCATGAACCTATCCCATGAGTTGAAAAACCACGCCTTATCAGCAAATGTGTAGAAAGGAACGATAATGGCATTGCTCTCTTTTGCCATCTTAATGACACCTGCCTTTACCTTCCCTATAGGACCTCTTGGACCGTCAAGGATATGAGCACCAAAGTGATAACGATTCAAATGCTCTATCATCTCAACCATTGCCGCTTTGCCACCCTTTGAAGACGATCCCCTTGCAGTGTGCCACCCTGTTCTGTTAGCAACTCCTGCAATCAGTTCCCCATCGCGGCTTTGACTTATCATAAGTCCTGGATTAAGATGGGCATAAGTTTTAAAATGTCGGATTGCAGAAAAAAATTGCTGATGCCATACACAAAGAAGAACTGTCTTTCCCTCTTTTAGACGATTTTGCCATTTATCTTCATTTACAGTTTTAAAACGAAATGTCATGGCATAGAGTCTTATGAAACAGTAGATAAAAGCGATAAATGGCTTTGTATATATTATGAATTTGAACCTTTTTAACATTGAGGCTGCTCCTTTGAATTTTTAATTCCGCAATATCTTATTTGTCCAATAACTATCTATGTAATAATCTGACGTTGTAATCAATACAAAGTGTCTATTATGGTTTTCTCTGACTATTGACCCACTCTATTTTACTCATCAATCCCCTTATAATTCTTACATCACGCTCTGTTAATCCGGCTCTCCCAAAGATATTTCTAAAAGTTCTTAAAAGATGGTCAGGGTTCTGAGGATCAAGGAACTCAATCTCGCATAAAGCCTTTTTAGTATGATCATACATCTGCTCAAGAGCTTCAATTGTAGCTGGTGTTTTTTTTTGGGGGGGGGAGGCGTCCGTAGTAAATGAGTCTTTATTTGTAAATCTGTTACTCTCATCTATTTGTTTAGTAATAATTGCTGTTTCAATAGAGTCATTAACTGATCGTTTTTTCATGGCTTTGGCTATTTCATAAAGCAATATACCCAGAGCGTGAGATAAGTTCATGGATGGAAATCCATCGTCAGTTGGAATTGTGATAAAGTGCTGGCAAAGGGTAAGCTCTTCAGTTGTTAAGCCATTATCTTCACGACCAAGAACAAGTGAACATCTCATATTATCATCAATTTTTGCAAATGCCTCTCCAGCAAGTTCAGGGGTGAAAAAATTTTTCCTATATTTTCCAAAACGCCGAGTAGTGCCAAAAGCCACATGAGAATCTGCAAGAGCTTCAGCAAGTGTATTGAATACCTTTGAATCAATAAGCAGATGTTGAGCATTTAACGCCATCTTTCTTGCCTGTAGAGAGTTATATCTTTTGCATGGATTTACAAGTCTAAGGTTGTTAAAGCCAAAATTCATCATAACTCTGCAGACAGACCCCACATTGATAGGTCCCTGAGGTTCAACAAGAATTACTGTAAAATTATCATGGAGCATATTATAATTAAAACTTAAAGTTTATTTTAGATTATAGCAAAACAATTGAAAAGCGATTCAAAATTTCATCAGGTGTTAAAACAACAAACCCCTTTTACCACAACCCTATAAGGATCATTGTAAAAAGGGGTATTGGAGAACAACATTAGAAAATATTTTAGTCTTCTTCTACAACAATAGCATTCTCTTCACATACTTCTACACAGCTTTCACAACCCATGCACTCTTCAGCATTTACAGGAACTGATTTTCCATCTTCCATCTCAAAAACCTGAACTGGACATACATCAACACACTCTTCACAACCTACACATTTTGACTCATCAACAATTGGGTTAAACGCCATCTTTAAAATCCTCCTAAGGAATAAAAAATAATTAAGATAAAAAGTAAAACAACAAATTAACTGGCAGAAACAATACCTGTCCAGTATTACAGTTAAGTTATAACCAATATCATTACAATAAAAAAATGCCTTTATAACAGGTAAAAACTCAAATCAAGTATTTTATATATTTTATAGTTAAGCATTTACAATTAAATGCTGATTGCAAGTAGAGCATCAAGTTTTTCTAACTATCTTATATTATGGCTATAATTTGCTCCATAATATCTCCAGAGATTTCAAATAATTGACAATCAGAATTTAAAGTTGATCTTTTTTCTTTGTGCATTTTTAAAGTATCAATGTCAAGCATCAATTTACTCTTATCGCTGATATATATAATAAAATCGGCAACAGCTCTACTCGTTGTGATAAAAGAGTTAGATGATAACTCATCAAAAATAGATTTTTTTGAAATAAAAAAAGATAGCCATGAACGCAATCTCTGTTCAGTCATCAACTCTCCTCTATCTGTCATCAATGAGATTCTATTTTTAATCAATGGCTGGTTGTTCAATATTTCGCTATTTAATGTTTGACCGTCAACTTCATGGATATCTTGGATAATATAATTATCTTCAATATCTCCTTTTAGCTGTGCAAAGATATTTGACTCAAGCTCTTCAATTGATGCTAATTTTTGATCAACATCTTCATTTTCTTTATCTGCAATAGCTGCAAGCCTTAAAAAAAGAAGGGCATTATCAATATTTTTTTTAAAGCTATCTCCAATAAAATCTCTTTGATCAATTTTTTTCTGATTGTTAGATGTAAACCCTTTTTCTATTTGTGATCTGATGGCAAAAATATCACTATCACTTGTGAAATATGGATTCTCCCTAAAAATAGATTGCAAATAACCTTTTTTAGTCTGTTTACCATAATTTGAATCTGCCCAAGCTCTCCACGACTTAACCGAATTTAGCAAAGGTTGCAACTCTTCTGGAGTTAGTGTGATTGGCTCAATAACATTTTTCTCTTTCCACAATGTGTTAAACCAATCAGATTCAGATGTGTGAAGCTCATCAACAGATGATGTGCTAAGATAGATAAACGAATCAAAGTAATTTATAATAGACTCAGCATCAAATTGAGTTAAAGATGTAAATGGAAAAAAAATTGGTTTCATGCTTAATACCTTATTGCAATTATACAAATATAAATGTCAGTGGTGTTATGCACCACATTTGATGAATATGGGCTTTACGTGGTTATTAAAAGTGTCATATCTTTCCGTCATGCACTTCAACGCCCATTGAAAGCAGTTTGTCCCTGATTCGGTCAGACTCTTCCCAATCTTTATTTTTTCTTGCAACCTCTCGCTCATCAATTAGTTTTTTTATTTCAGGTGAAGATAGCCATAGAGCAGACGTTTCTCTATCTTGATTAAAGTTAAAAATTTGCAACACATGATCGATTTCATGGAATATTTCCAGAACTGATGCTGCATGATTTTTATTAAATATATGACTGTTTTCGTCAATTTTGCTATTATCAATCATTCGATTTAAAGTTCTTACAGTTTTAAATATCAGGGCAAATATATCTGTAATCTTAAAATCATCATCCATTGCCTGCCCAAAGCCATGTTTTAGATCGTATATCAACTGTTCTATATCAATATTTATTTCAAGAGGCTGTTCAATTGAGTTTAATTGCAAATCTTTATCTGTTTGATTTGGCGTATCATGGCTATCTTTATTTAACTTATTATCCCCATTAAAATAAGTACCATTTTTGATCTCTAATAATGCCCCAACACAACGATCTAACTTATCAAGAGAACGTCTTGCGTCAAGAAGAGCCTTTTTAGATAGAACTAAAATCTTACGGTAATGGGTAGATAGAAGCCAAAAACGAATCTCTCTTGGTCTCCAACCCATATCCATGAGTTTTTTTAACGTAAAGTTCTCAAGTTTATCTGCAAAAAAGGGATTTTTGTTTTCTGTTTCAGATGAAGTATTAATATTTGAAAATTCACCTTCAAATAAAGTTCCGTCATACTGAACAGATTCACAGTGCATCCAATATCTTGCTGGAGATTTACCTGTTGCACCAAGCGAGATTGCTACCTCATTTTCATGGTGTGGAAATAGAAGCTCACGACTTCCAGTGTGAATATCAAACTGCTCTCCAAGAGATGATTGGGTTATAGCAGCACATTGCAGATGCAAAGATGGACGAACATTTCCCCATTTAGTATTAATACAAACTCCACGTTTAAGCTCAGACAAACCTACTCGTTTAAGCAAAGTAAAGTCTCTTGGGTGATCTTTTTCATAATCATCTAAATCAACTGTTGCCCCAACACGGATTTTATCAAGATCAACACCTGAGAGTTCGCCATAATCTGAAAGTGCAGATAGGTTAAAATAGAGAGAATTGAGTTTTTCGTAAGCAAACCCTTTTTCAACTAAAGTTGATGCAAGGTTAACCATTGAGTCAAGATTGTCGCTGACTTTTGGATATGATTGAGCTTCTCTTACTCTGAGAAGTTTTAAATCATCTTTAAACAGCTTAATATATTTATCAGTGAACTCTGAGAGCGTCTCACCTTCTTTTTCAGAACCTTGAATAGTTTTGTCATCCATATCTGTGATATTTACAACATGGTTAACCGAAAGTTTCCTATATTCAAGATAGCGGCAAAGCAGATCAGCACAGACAAATCTCCTAAAAAGAGCAGGATCAAGAGGTCTGTGTACGGTTGGTCCACATGTATAAACAGAGACTTTACCTTGAACAAGAGGCTCAAACTTCACAATTTTTCGCTCAATGGTATTAAAGATATTTAAAGTGATATTATCTTTGAACTTAAATAGAGAGGTTGAAAGATAACGCTCTCCGCTATCTGGTAAAATAGCCACAATTGTGTAAATGGGAGGATAATCCTCGCCTTTTCCTGATGATGCAAGGGATAAAGTTTCAACAGAGGTAGTATGTTTTACACTCAACGCCTTTTGTATTCTCAAAGCCTCTTTTAGTGCAACTGCCATAGCTGCCCCGCTGCTCATTCCAACAAATAAACCCTCTTCACGAGCAAGTAACCTTGCGGTTTCAAATGCTTCGTCATCTTCAATATTTGTTTTTTCATCAAGCCGTTTTTTATCAAATATATCAGGACGATAGGACTCTTTCATGTTTTTAAGCCCTTGAATTCCATGTCCTAAAAATGGCTCAACGCCAATAATGCGAATTTTGGGGTTAAACTCTTTAAGCCGCCTTGACAGCCCCATAAGAGTTCCGCTTGTGCCAAGAGTTGCTACAATGGCATTAACCTCTCCATTTGTCTGATTCCATATCTCAACTGCTGTGGTGTTGTAATGTGCTTTCCAATTTGCCTCGTTATTATATTGGTCTGTCATAAAGTATTTATCAGGATTTTCTCGTGCAAGGCGGTAAGCCTCCTCTATTGCACCATCTGATCCTCTATGTGCAGGAGTCAGCATAATCTCTGCCCCTCTTGCTCTGAGAATGCTTTTTCGTTCTTCACTTGCAGACTCTGACATTGTTAGAAGAATTTTATAACCCTTAACAGAACAGATCATGGCAAGACCAATTCCAGTATTTCCGCTTGTTGCCTCAACAACAATTTTATCTTTAGTTAGTTTACCGCTTCTCTCGCCATCTTCAATCATAGAGAGTGCAGCTCTATCTTTTATTGAACCACCTGGGTTAAGATATTCTAACTTTGCAAGAATTCTGACCCCTTTAACAGGATTAAGTCGTCTAATTTCAACTAATGGGGTATTTCCTATGGAATCAATTATTGAGTAACTCATTTTTTATATTCCTGATAATAGAACGCTATTTGTATTTATTACTACTTTGAAAGAATAGGATTATTCTATGCCAACCTTCAAAGTCAAGACAATTTTCATGCCTCTTAGAGTCTATATGCACTTTTTATAAAGTTACTTTGAAGAGTGGTTAAAAACTCCATCCCATATCTTATCTGGCGGATCATTCATAAACTCCCAAGCTCTTTTTTTGTAAATTGAGTAAAGTTTTTTCCTGCCTCTTTGAGCTTCATCAAGCTCTGAGAATATCTCAAAAGCCCCTCTAAAGTCTCTGTTTTTGTATTGTTCAATTGCATGATGATATTGCTCTAATTCAATTTTTATGTTTTCTAATTCAATCTGTATGGTTGAAGTTGAAAAATCATCGATTGTTTTGACTGAATGTGCTGTATAGATATTAATCGGCTCTGTTTTTCCTTTAACTCTAACTCTATCAATATATTGAATTAATATATTTTCTACTTTATTTGGTATCATTGTTTCACTAAATATAATATCAACTCCATAGAATTTGGTTAATCCCTCAAGCCTTGAGGCAATATTTACATGATCACCAATAGCTGTATAGTCAAACAGATCAGTTGAACCCATATTGCCTACACGACAGACACCTGAGTGGAGACCTACACCTGTTTTGATTTTAACACCATACTCTTTTTCAAAAGAGATACTCAATTCTTCAAGTATTTTAAGAATTTTAAGAGCAGCATTTAAAGCCAACTCTTTATGGTTCTCAACATTTATAGGAGCGTTCCAAAAACACATTATGGAATCTCCAATAAATTTATCTAATGTCCCTTTATGGTCGATTATCATTCTTGTTATTGGGGTAAAGTAGTTATGAAGCAATCTACTGACCTGAGATGGAGATAGCGTTTCAGAGATAGATGAGAAATTTCGTATATCAGAAAAAAAGATTGTGATCTCTTTCTCTTCACCTTCTAAATTGAATGTCTCTGGAGATTCAATTATCTGATTAACTACAGATTTAGATACATAATGGCTAAATGCAGAACGGTAAAATTTTTTATCTTTTTCAGAGAGTCCATATTTTACAAGGTTTAATATTGAAAAATTGAGAAATTGAGCCAGAAGAGGAAAAAGAGGGGATATCCAAATATGGTGAACGGCAACACCCCAAATAGTTGCAATAAAAATTACGGAGCTAAGAGATAGAGTCAATATTAAGGTCAACCATGCACCTGCCCATCCAATTAAAAATGTGGCAATAGTTCCGCATAAAATAGTTAAAAGAACTTCAAATGCAGATGTCCAATCTGGTTTTAAGATAAAATCACCTTTAATTATGTTATCAACAATTGTAGCGTGGACTTCAACACCTGGAAAATTGTGATCCAAAGGAGACATTCTAATATCTTTTAAACCCGCTGCTGAACTACCAAGAAAGATGATTTTGCCTTTTAAATCCTCTTTCCTAAAGTCATTTTGAAGTATCTTACCCGCAGATATATATGGAAAGGTGTAAGCTGGGCCACGATAGTTTAATAATATTGAGCCATTGCGATCTAAATTGACTGAGGCATTGTTAAATTCTATTGCTTCAACACCATTTGAGGAAATCTTTATAGTGGGATTTGAAAAATTAATTTTATGTCTCTCATTATTTGAATTCAAAAGGGTAGATAGTGCAAGTTGTGGATATATTTTTTCGTTCCAAGAGATAAAAAGAGGCGTTCTTCTCAAAAGACCATCACTATCTGCAAGGGTATTCATAAAACCTGTATTAGTATCTTTGCTGCTTAAAACTGATATGGGAGAGATAACGTCAACTGCTTTGAACAGATAGCCAAATATGTCAGATGGCTTACTTCCAAATTCAGAAACAATGTTTGTAGATAGAGGTGCAAGGTAGGAGCGTCTATTATATTCAAAATTTTGTTTACTAATTTCAAGGGCATTATTGTTAAAATTAAAATAGTATCCAAGAGTTGAAGATGTTTTGTTAATGGCTTGGGCAAGTAAAAGATCGTTATCCATGAGTTTGAGCGGATCAATGTTGGCATTAGAAGCAGATGCAGAGAGATTAGAGAAGGTAACATCAATATTGAATTCGTTTTTTAAAGCTTTTTGAATTTCAATTAAAGATGTTCTATCTGGTTCTGAGAATAAAATATCTATCCCTACTGATGCAGCACCTGCATCATCTATTTTATGGATAAGTTTTGCAATGTGGTAACGAGACCACGGCCATTGACCAAAAGTTCTTAGACTATATTCATCAATATCTACAATAGCCGATGCATAGCTCTTTTTACTATTTTGTTTATCATTATCAATAAGATGCTCTCTATTAAAATTGCTTGTTAAAGCAATTTTAATAGAGAGATCGTACAGCCTATTGTCAATTAGTTTTAATAAGTTTATATCTGAGATATAAAGTGTTATGGTTAAAATGGTAATCAATAAGCCTGATGCAATAACTGGAAATCTTAATCTTTTGGATTTGCCTTCTCTTTTAAATTTCCCCATAGGTAACCCCAGTCATTGGAATAATAATCTATCTGCACAAGTTACATCGTTGAATACTTTATTCTAAATTCAGTTTCCAATAATACCCAGCAGGGTCTGTTGTATTTATAAATCTTTGAAGACCTACAGAAACGTTAGTACCAAAAACGTCAATACAAGGCATGGTAATATCTAAGTTGTTTTCAAGAGTTGCGCATCCTTCATTTGTAATGATTCCACATGAAGCAGGGTTGGCTTTGCACTTTTGAATTGCTTCTTGTTTAGCAGCATCAATGTCAGATTGTGTAAAGCATATTTCATCATCTAAAGTGGTATTGAGTGCCTCTTGCATCATATCTTGTGCCATATTTTTTGTTGGTTGCCATAACTCAAAGTTTTCCATTGATTCTTCCAACCATGTTGCATCGGCTTCTGGATGAGGGCCAACTAATACAACCTTACCTTTTCCTACTTTCATTGAAAAAGCTGCAATAGATCCATCATCATACTTGGCCATCACATTTGTCATATTGTTTTCCGTCAGTAAAAACTTTGGTCCAAATTGGTAATAAATCATATTTTTTTGTTTATTCCACTCAATCTGTATAACTTTGGGTTCAGGATCAATTAAATAGCTGTCAGACTCAAAAGGAACCAATCCAATTGCATTTACAAAACCACTCTCTTCCTCCCAACCAGAAGATGCTATATATCCACCACCACAGACTCCAAGATAAGATCCTCCTGAATTAATAAAATCATTCATTGCCTTTATAATATCTGGGGTAAAAGATTTAATAAACGGGTTAATATTATCTTCAGTACCTCCTATGATAACTATTTTAGCATTTTTTAATAATGACAATAACTCATTTGCCTCATTAAACCATACTGTATTCAATGAAAATTGAGCAGCAAGTTTTGACATTGACTCAGCACCACCGGGGGCTGCAAACTGCCCATTATAAATTAAAGCATTACCAATGGTATTACTCTCTTCTGAGAAAACGGCTGTAAAAGGGATAATAACTAAAACAGATAACACTACTATTAGTTTTGCAAGTTTCATGTCTCTTTCTCCTTAAGTTTTTAACTATTTGACCTCCTGCAAAATCCATTTTTTATCCAGTAAAATCAATGGGTCAATGCAAGTTTTGCAGAAACTCTATTAATAAAGGGCTTCAACTAAAATAATTTTCTATAATATTTAGTTTCACCCGCTCTTTATAACCCTAAATAATTCAACTCGTCATAAAACCCCAATAGGCATTGGAGGAACTCGTTGTCCACCAAGTAGATATCCCCCATCAAGCCTCAAGGTGCTTCCTGTCATATAAGTGGCATCTCTGATTATAAACAGCACAGCCTTAATAATATCATCAAGATTGCCAGTTCTCCCAATAAGTGTATGGTCAATTATTGCCTTTTTTTCTGACTCTGTTAAGACAGTTTCCCAACCGCGAGTTCCTTGAGCATGGCGAGTTTCAAATATTCCAAGCATTATCTCATTTACACGAATAGATGGAGCAGCAATCCTTGCCCATGTTTCAGTAAGCAGAGATACCCCTCTTACAGCAGCAGAATAGGCATCATTAAAAATTGGAGCAACTGCTCCCGATCTTCCAACAACAGCAGCAATTGAAGAGAAATTTATCACTACAGCATCATCTGACTTTTTAAGCAAAGGCAGCATCTCATTAAATACCCATCTCTTAGCCTTGAGGGTTGTCGCCATTTCAATGTCCCACTGCTCTTCAATATATTCACCATGAACAGCAGGCCAGCCGCCTCTCTCAATATTGTTTATCAAAATATCAATTTTTCCAAAGCGCTCTTCAATCTTTATTTTAAGCTGCTTTATTTGATCCACCTCAAGTAAATTTACATCATAAATTTCGTATTCAAACTGAGAAGTTATCTCGCAGCTTGAATCAGTTGGCTCTCTTAATTTTGAAATACTTTCTAATGCAGCAAAATCTTCTTCCATACTTTTGAAGCTATCTGTCCAATCATATCGTGTTAAAGCAAGGTTTACTCCTTGTTTTGCAAGAGCAATACCTATAGCCTTGCCAACTCCTTTTACTGCACCAAGTACAAGAGCAGTTTTACCCTTTAATTCCATATAGTTATCTCAATTCCAAAAAGCATATTTTTAATCCATGCAAACCCAAGCTCAAGAAGAAGAAGGTCATTGGTCGCAATCTCTTCAAGAAAATGCGGAGGCACACTAAATTTATTTAGCAACCCTTCTTTAAAAATTTTACTCCTAAATGTATCTAAGTCATAACACGCAAGATAAAATCTGTCTCCATCTGCACCGTCAAGTTTTCCTTGAATGATTCGATTCTTCAAACTTATTATCTCTAACATTCTATCATTCATCTGATTATGAAGCTCTACATCTTGACTCTTTAACCATTCACGCACCGTTAATGTTGGTTTAAGATGGTTTTTCAAACCACCTTCACCATCTTCTTGATAAATCTCTTTAGATTCGCCTTTATGGGAATATTGAGATTCTGGTTGATTATTTTTTTGGTTAATATTTCTATGAATATATCCATTCTTATGAGTAAACCCACAGCAATGAGGCTCTTCAATCAAGGCAAAATGCTCACTTAGTTCTCCTGTTTGCCGAGAGCGGACAACAGCTCTTGCAATAGGATACATTCTGCAAGATGCTGGTCTATCTTTATATACAGAACAGCCAGATTCTCTTACAAATGGACATGCTAATCCTGACGCTGGGTCTGGTTTAAAGGTAACTACGGGAAGACCTGATTCTGGTCCATTGTGGCGTGATGTATATTTTTTTAAAAATTCATCAGATTTTATGCCAAGATTGTTTTTAAGACGTAAGATGTCATAAGGTGTTAAAAATTGATTTAAATCCCTGCAACACTCATTAAAACAGGAGACATCAGGCGAACATTCAAATGGAAGCGGCTCATCAACTCCTATAGGGATCATCTCTTCAGTCATGGTTAAAATTATCCTTTTTCAATATCAGTCTGTTTAAATATGTTATTTTAATTATACATCTTCTTCAAAATTGAGATTTAACTGCTTTGCTGCTTCTTTTACAGATTTATATTGCTGCTTTGATTCATCTATCGGGCTGCTTTCAGTTGATTTTATTTTGAATTTTACTTCAATATCAATCTTATTGCCGCTCATTGCAAATGGTGCAATAAAATAGTTAAACAGTTCTGTATAATGTTCTAAAGGAACTCTGCCTGAAACAGTTAACGATTTTAATTTTTTTATTGCGTCATCTATATTGGGGTTTACATGGTCTCTATTTACTGAGGTATTTTCTCGTTCTGCAACAAAATTTTCAACCGTTTCTTCGGAAATATCTTTACTCCCCTTTTTATTATCATAATTAGCTCTATCTATATTTGATAGTAAAGGTTGGGGTTTAAGGCTTTTATCTACTAACCAATATGTTGTATCGTTTATATCAAAAAATGGGACATTTTCCTTAAAAAAGAATTTTGTAAAATTTCCGTTTTCTCCAGCAGCAATACAATATTCACCATTATAACAATATTTTAAAATACTCTTAGCAACAGCTTCTTGACCTGTAACCATAGGCTTATCGTCAAAACGGAGAAAAGCATCATAAATATCTTTTGCCTTAATGCTGTAATCTTTTGTTGGTAAAAGGTTGCTGCTTCTCAACTTATTCAATCCAATTGAATCTAAAAGCCACTCTTCTTCTTTTAATGTTGAAATAAGATCACTATTTATATAATTTTGAAAATTATCTTTAGACTGCTTAACTATTAATGACTCAATTCCATTTTTAACTGAATATTTTACCAAAACAGAGTAAGCTAAAACCAATGATTGCTCACAATCTTTACCAGCATCATCTATTCTTCTGTTTATATCTGCTTTTTGCTCTTTAGTTAATTGAGATGAATAGTCTTGATTGATCTTATTACATGCTAAATAATTTCTAATATTATCCTGCAACTTGCTAAAGCCTATCTCAGAACAGACTAAAAAAATAATAGTGTTGCGATATATTCGATCGTTATTCCCTTTTTTAGTGGCTATCTTTTCAACTACACGTTTAGAAGATGCACTAAGTTCATTTGAATTGGCAAGATATTTAGGACTTAGAATAACTAAGGTGGGTTTTATCTGCTCTGGTATATCTTCTGAAGGATCAACTAAAACATTAAAAAACTGGGCAGCTTTTGTCTTTTCTTTAACCTTTTTTATAATTTCAGCCATAATATCAGGCTTACTTATATCTCCCTTTGCCTGATTTATAAGGATATTTATATTTGGCGTAGTATCAAACCAATATCTTTTTTGCGATCCAGTTGTGCTAAAATAGAGGTAGTGGGCATTTGCTTCCATACGATCAATAGCATTGTTTATATCATTATGGTTAAAACCTTCTGGTGTTATCATACACAACTTAATTTCATCAATGCTGACCCCTTTATTCTGTCCCTTAGAACCAAAAGTCCCTAATAGTATTGTAGAGGCAATACCCTGCGTTATATTATTATTTCCTAACTGTTTAATCTCATTATCTATTCTAAAAGCATTTGATGAAGAACCTGAAACATCTGCATTAATAACAGAATCCCAGCTTGCACCATTAAGCATTGTAATCTGGCTTGTTATGGCTTCCACGTTTGAAAGAACAACATTAGATGTATGAATAAGAAATTGGCTGCCTGTCAGCGAGTTCTGCCTTTTCCAAAGGTCAGAGACAATAGCTGCCAAAATTCTTAAAACACCTCTTGTCCGCTGAAAATATGGATTGCTTGCCCAGCGTAATCTAAACATATCAATCAATTCTGGGTGGAATGGATAAGATTTTTTTAGTTTTTCAAAATATTCTGATTGCAGGGCATACTTAGGAATTTCAGTAAACATTGATTGATAAAATGCAGAGTAAGCGGATATAACCTCTTTAATCTCCTCCAAATTACCTAAATCTTCAAACAACCTTCTTCTGATTACCTCAAATATCTCATCATCTTCAACAGGCTTTAGATTTGAACCAACTCTTGTAATTCGATGCTCTAATGCTGCTAAAATCTGTGATGATATTGGAGATGATGCAACTTCTTGAGCACTTGCAGGAAGTGTTGCTATCATAACACATTGATCAGTTCCTGAAACAGCTTCTGTCAGCTCCTGCATAAAACTTATTGTCTGATCGCTTAAATTGCTTGCTCCAACTTTAACTGCTGAAGCACTTACGCAATAATCTGCCAACTCATCAATAAGTATTAATGCTGGCTTGCATTGCTCTAATATTTTTTTGAACAGACCTTTAGGTGCAATCTGGCGTTCATCATTTACCTGAATAATCTGATATGCCTCTTTACCGCCTAACTGATATGCTAATTCTCCCCATAATGTTTTAATGGCAAATCCATCTACCTGCCTGCCTTGAGCAGGGTCATTGGTTTTGTTGGTAAAAACTGCAATGTTTGCAGATTCAAAAGTTGGTTCACCTGCAACTGACAATAACTCTTTTGTATATTCACTTGAACCTGCTTTTTTACCCCATTTTGCCAAATGAAAAAGAGAGATAAGAGTATGAGTTTTTCCGCCGCCAAAACCTGTTTGAAGCGATATAACACGGTTGTCAGAATCTTGTTTTCCACTAAGCCCTTGAACAACTCTTTTAGCTATGTTTTTTATTCCAGCAGTAAAACAGGTTTTTTTGAAAAATATCTCAGGATCAGTATAGATTTCTCTACCCCTTCCTTGTGCCACCTCTGCTAAATCAGCCGCAAAAATAGACTCATCTAAATGACCATCTTGAATATCTTTGTGTGGCTTGACAATTTTAAACCAAGGTTTCATGGGTTGTTTTTTCTCCTATATTCAAATTTTTAACTGTTTTCAGCTCCACAACTCTGCCAAATCAACCACCAAGCCCTCAACAACACAGCTTATTAAAATATCGCTTTTTATTAAATAATCTGGTTTTCCATACTTTATCCCATCAAGCCGATAAACCATTATATATTCTGCATCTGGATTGATAATCCAATACTCTTTAACACCATGTTTTTCATAAATTTTAAGTTTTTCAGTTTCATCTTTGTAAGCAGTTGATTTTGAAAGAATCTCAACTGCTATATCAGGAGAACCAAAACAGCCCCGCTCTTTTAGTTTTTTATCATCGCAGACAACAACAAGATCAGGCTGAACAACTGTCTGAATATCTTTATATTCCAAAATATCTTTATCTTCAGCTGTCTTATTTTCTAATAGATGCAGCCGTTTCTTTTCTTCAATAAGCATAACATCAAAAGGGGCTGTAAATGCTCTGCATCTGCTTTTTTTTAAGCATTGGTAAAAAATACCAGCCAATCTAAAAGATATATCCTGATGCTTTATGCTTGGTGCTGGAGACATATCGTAAATAACGCCTTCTATGATCTCAAAGCGTTCATCTTCAGACCATGCAAGGTAATCTGCATAACTAAATTTCTCTAATAAAGTTTTGTGTGCAAGCATGATTTTTATATCTCCTGATTCTACCCACCCCTATTACGATTAATATTCTGGCTCAAAAAATAAAGTAAAGCCATGTTCTTTTAGATAATTCTTCAATTTTTTATCTCCTGTCCAGAAAACAGCATTTAATTGCAGCGATAATGCTATAAAAGGAATATCATTCTCGTCAATGTTACGACAAAATTCAAATGCCTGCGATTTACATTCCAAAGAGACAATATTCTCAGCAACAAACTCTATTTTCCCAAGTATGCGATAGAATAGTTCATAAATCTCAGATTCTAACAAGGAGGAACATCTCATGATTTTTTCTTTTTTCTCAAAAATCTCACCAATGATGTAATTGGGGGCATAAAAAACGTGTCCAAACTCGAAAAAAATATCACGCATTCCAGCATTTTTTCCCAACAATAAAGAGAAAATCATGCTGGTATCAATCACAATTCGCATTAACAACCCCTCTTAAATAATGCTCTCGATTTTTTTGCCACCAGTTATTCTTAATTTCTATACCGATTTCTGTAATTTCATCACTAAAATCTGCTTTTTTAACCAACTCTTCAACACGCAGTCGTTCAATCATCTTGTTTAAAGATTTAATATTTATAAAGGAGAGGTCAACCTTTATTATTGCCTGATTTCCAACACACTCTATGCTGAAATCTCTCATATTCACATTTTCTTTTTTATTTGCTGAAGCACTATTCATTTTTTTAACCCCATTATAATTGTTCCCATTAATCCTGAGTAGAAGAATATTTTTTGGCAGCATCAAAAATATCATCAAGATTTTTATCTTTCCATAAATCCTGCTGCCACTCTGTGTAATCAAATGGTTCTCTGATAATCAGGCTTATAAATTTTTCAACCTCAACGATATCAAGCCTTTCCCGCAGTGCTTTCATGCCTTCAAAGCGTATTAATGTATCTGTTCTCATTTTTCGTATATTCCTTTACTCAAAACATCTCAGACTGTTCTAATTTAACAACACTCTCTTTACTCTCTCTTATCAAGCTCTCTTTATTATTAATTAATCCTGATGCCTGTTTATGGTCATCGCAGCCATTTGGCAGAACTTCACAAAGAGAGGTTAGCACACGCCAGAAATTGCTCTCTGGATCAGAGCCAGCTTGTTTTATGTATCCAATCAACTTTGCCCTGTTTGTCCCTTTATAAAGAGCCATTGCTAAATGAGCTTTATCAATCAAAAAGCTATCTTCTTTTTCGCCTAATTTCTTATTAGCAGCCACTCTATCTTCAAATGTGCCGAGTGTCTGTTTATTGCCGTTTTTAATGAAAATATTTGATTTGAACAACTCAGCCACATTTATATTAAGCCCAACCCTGCTGAACTTTGCAGCGTCATCAAAATCTGTTTCTGTAAAACTATAAAGTTGCAGCCAGCCAATATAAAACTTAGTCAAATCATCTCCATCAAAGCCTTTTAGCAAGGCATTAAAAGCACTCTCTTTAGCCATATCGAGCAATTCAGCAACATCTACAACGCTTCCATCTGCTTTTTCCACACTCTCATATTTTCCAAATTCACTGACTGCCTGACCAAAACAGGCGGTCAATAAATCAGCACCTCTAAAACCCAAACGATAAAGCTCGTCAACTTGGTTGTTTATTGTATTTTGAATTGCTCTTTTAACATCTTTATAATCTCCAATTCCCTCTCTTTGTGCTGGTTTGCAAGCTACGGTTACTGAAGATGCCAAAACTGCTCCTGCCAAACCTAAACTTCTATTTGCCATTTCAGTATCAACAGCCCAGCTTCCTGTAATATTCATTCTTGCACCAAGAATAGAGTTGCAAAGAGTTGTCCACGCTTCAGTGCTTTGATGGGCAAACATAATGCTGACAATATCAGAGGTTTGGTATTCTATGGCATCAAAAATCTGTAAAAGTTTATTTTCAAAATGTGCTTTTGCTATCCCTTTGCTGTTATCGTGGTGGTGTTTTAATGCTGTGCATTCTTCGCTTTTAGGTGTTTGGGGAGTTGCAAAATTTAATGGATAAATATCTAATAAAGTTCGTTTAAGCCAAACATAAAAAAAAT
>JADFXA010000150.1 GCA_015233755.1 Desulfamplus sp.
CAATTCCAAGGTCTGCCTCAAGATCAAGTTCTGGCTCAAGCATATCTGCTGTGTAACCTGTCTGTTTGGCAATTATATCTGTAACCACTCGAACCACTTCTTGAGCATCTTTTATAGGTGTTGGAGCAATTAGTGACCCTCTATTTTGGGAAAGTACTTCTTCATTATGTGGTGCGATTGGCAATAATGTTGAAGCGCTATTATTAGAGCCTATTTTAGAGTCAATATAATTTGCAAGTTTTGAGATGGTGTTTAAATCTCTCAATTTTAGGTCTTCTGGAACTGCAAAGCCAAAATGAGATGCAGCATTTGCAAAAATTTCAACCTGTTTGACGGTATCAATTCCAAGGTCTGCCTCAAGATCAAGTTCTGGCTCAAGCATATCTGCTGTGTAGCCCGTCTGTTTGGCAATTATATCTGTAATAATCGCCATCACTTTTTTGTCATTTTGAATAGAGTTATCATTTTTTGTAATAACTGAAGTTTGCAAATTAGAATCTGAAGCTACAGAAGAAATTGTAACAATTGGGATTTCATTTTTATCTTGTGATTGTTGTAATAAAACTTTTTTTTGCGATTGCAATGAAGCAGAAGCACTTTTTTCTCCAACAACACAGAGCATATTATCAATAATTTTTAGTTCTGGCTTATCGCTTCCACTAATTTTTTTGAGCCATGAATTATAAGATTCAGAGTGAACTCTCTCCTCAATCCTTCTTATAAACAAAAATGCAAAATGAGAACCAAAACCAGCGGCAAGATGTAAACCATATTCTGCATTTTCTCCTGGTCGTTCAGATGTAGATGAAGATTTAAAGCTCTTTGAGTCAGCTGATCCATTAGCAGAAGTAGCAAAATTAAGTTCCCTAAAATGTTCTGGAATATTGACAAGATTGGCGATTGGCGGAGCTTTTCTCTTCTGCAAAGCCTTTACCATAACAACATCTTCGATTGCTGCTCCAAGCGTATGACCTGTAAAACCTTTTGTGTTAGTTATGCAGATATTTTTAAGATGCTGACCAAATGCAGTTTTTAACGCAGTAACCTCAGCATCAGCACTACCACCGCGAGCTGGAGTATAAGTTTCATGGGACATAAACAAGAGTTTATCTGCATATTCAGACTGTTTTAGGTTATGTTCTCTCTCCATCTTTGAGATAAATTTTTTCATCTGGCTTGCCATGTGGTCAACATCAATGTTGAAGGTGTGATAAGCACTATTTGCCATGTGAGTCCCAAGGACAATTGCCTGTCCTCTCATACCTCTTGCATGAACTTCAGAGGCTTTTTCAACAACAAGACCAACAGCGCCAGCACCTAAAATCGTGCCGTTACGATCGCTGTCAAAAGGTTTGGCAGCTTCAGATACACGTTTTTTAACTGTGGCAGCACCAAGAGCAAGAAAGCCTGAGCCAATCCATTGATTCTGTGCAGGCGAAGTGGCATTTTCACCACCAATCACAATTACTCGTTTGCACCGTCCAAGTTTTATCCAATCTTCAGCAATTCCAATTGCTTGAGTTGTTGATGCACAAGCACTACTTATAAGGGTGTTGGGACCTTTTGCCTTTATGATTTGGGCAAGATGAGCAGAACCTAAAGGACAGGCATTGACCATGAAGTTACGGTCAAACTTGTATAATCCAAGCTCTTCTCTTTTCCGTTTCCTTATCTTAAAAAACCAATCTGTAACCTGCTCTTTTACTGCTGGCTCTTTTATATTTTCCATAAGATAGAAATAGATATTTTGGAAATCCTCATAAGGTTTTAGAAAGAGTTTATCGTAGAAATATTTTTCCATCTCATTTATCAATGTTTCATTGCTTGGAAAGAGTGAAGTTATGATAACTCCAGTATCGTCTTGCATCTCCTCAGGAAGAGCAAAGCCATCAGGAATAAGCTCAAAAGTTGCTTCTGTCTTTCCTGAACCAGAATCTTTAAATCTTGAGGGGGTTTTATACCTCATCACAAGCGGAATACCTGCATCTTTTAACGCTTCAATTCCAGCCGCAACTGCCAACGCCATGCTTATGTCATATTGTGCCTTTATTCCATACTCTTCATTGAGGCTGAAATATCCAAGCTGGCCTGCAAGATGAATTACATCTTCGGTCTTTGTAATCTCAACAAAACGTGCATTTCCATCTGGCTCTTTTAGGATTCTTGTGATGTTTTTATCAACAATTCTATCTTGATCCTCTATTGTCAGAGGCTCAATAAAGTTTCGTCCATCAAGTATCATGTCAAAATTATCTGAAGCAAAGACCCGCCTTGCCTTTCCAGGAAGACCAACAGAAACACCAGAAATTAATACAGCATTTTCATTTACTGTTGATAAAACTTCTTTCTCTATTGCTCTATAAGCTATTGACTCTAAAGCAACGGAAATCGTGTAATCTTTAATGTTGATATGTTTAAGGAGATTGACTAATAACTTACGTGGTCCAATCTCCATAAAATGGGTGTTGCAAGTAGAGGCGCCTCTGAGCTCTCTAAATTGTCTATCTTTAATATTGCCGACTCCATGCACATATTCAATTGACTTTATAAACTCAACGGGTGTGGTTATCTGTTTTGCAAGAAGCTCTTTGACTTCATTTTCATTTTGAGGATATGGTTTCGCGGTAACATTGGAGATAACGCGTGAGAAATCAACATTATTGAAATTTATATTGTCTAAGTAGATTTTTAATCTTTCGGAAGCGTTGCCAAAAAGCGGTGTGTGAAATGCGCCAGATAGATTAAGGCGTTTATAGACAACATTTTGAGATGTCAAAAATTTACAAAAAATCTCAATATCTTGTTCACTTCCTGACACCGCGGTCTGTTTTTCGCTATTTTTGTTGGTAATATAGAGCCATGATGCTCCTGACTTTTTTATAAGAGAAGCTGTCTCTTTTTCGTTACCAAAAACGACCATGATTCTGCCAGGATACTCAACAGCCGCTTCTCTCATAAGGTCTGAACGTTTGATGATTAACTTCATGGCATCATCAAAATCAAGAATTCCGCTGCAAAAAAGGGCTGTGTATTCACCAACGCTGTGTCCGATAAAAAAATCAGGATTGAAATTCTCATTAGCAGATTGCGAAGTTGTCACTAAAGATGTTTCAGAAATCTGAACTTGACTCTGGAGTCTGCTGAATAAGGCTGCTGAAGATAAAAATACTGCTGGTTGAGTGTTTTCAGTCAGATTTAGCCTATGATCATCTTCATTGAACATAATATCTAATAACGAATAGCCTCGTTGAGCTGCAAAGATCGCCTCACCACGCTCCATAACTTGCCTTATTACAGGATCGTTTTTAAATACCTCTTTCATCATTCCAGGACTTTGAGCACCTTGTCCTGACAGAAGTGCTACAATTTTTTGCTTAGACGGATTTAAAATTTTTATCTGATCAGATGAGGCTTTTTCTCCATTTTGTAAATTTAGCACAGGAGTGTGTTTCAATACCTCTGTTCCTTCGCCGCTGCCAACCTGTGCATTTTTTCCAAGAATAAGAGGAAGATTAACCATACTCAATATTGCATGGCAGTGATTTCCACCAATTCCATTTACATTAAAAGCAAATCGTGATGGTGCATTATAATTTTTTCCAGCAATAATTGGATTTTTAAGAGTTGAGAATTTAGGGTCGTAATCAAAATTGGGTAAAAGAGTCCTATTTTTATTCATCAAAACCATCTTTGCCAAAGCAACCGCAGGGTTGGCAGCTTTAAAATAACCAAATTGAGTCTTAATGTTTCCAAAGTATAGCTCTCTATTCACATTGTCTTGCTCACCATCTGTCGTACTTGAGGATGTTAAATTTTCATGAGAATTTTTGGCATGGTCAAAACATTTTTCAACAACCTGTTTTTCAACCATATCTCCCATAATATTTGAGAAGGCAAAAAGATCAAGATAGCCGACCTCTTGTTTTTTAATTCCATTTTTTTGGTAGCACTCATTTATGGTAGATACAAAAGTTTGTTCAGATGGAGCAAGAAGATGGTCTGGTACACTTGATTTTACAACACAATCGCTTAACTCTCCCAAAATCTCCATACCTGACTCTTTTGCTCTTTTCAATGTTGTCATAACATGAATTGCCGCACCTTCAGACATTGCATAACCATCAGCTCTTGAATCGAAAAACCTTGGCTCTGTGGATGATAAAAGCCCTAACCGTTTGAATGCCATCAAAACAGCAGGATAGAGATTTGCATCAACTCCGCCTGTGAGGGCAAAATCAAGCTGCTTTGATGCTATTTCTCTCATGGCATTACGAATTGCGATAACTGAAGATGCACAAGAGGCATCAATCACATAGTTTACCCCATTTAATCCAAAGTGGTTTGCAATTCTTCCTGATATGATGTTTGATAGAAGACCTGGTGTTGTGTCTTCGTTATTTTCAGGAATTTCCCTCCTTATTACTTCAACAAGTTCAGAGCCGATTTTTTTTGATTTCTCCGAATCAATAACGCCGCTTTTTTCAATGATTTCAGCGATGAAATTTTTTCGCACTCTTAAAATATTTTTACTTTGCCTCTCACCTTGAATTGTGCCAAGAATAACACCTATTTTATTGGATTGCGTTTGAATAAACTTTGCAAGCCCTGACGAATTTATCGCCTCATCTGCGGCATCTAATCCAAGCAGCTGGCCGCGCTCTAATGATCTAACAATTGATGGCGGCATCCTATATTTGATGTTATTAAACTTAAAGTCTTGAATCACGCCAGCTTTGACTATTGGCAGGTGAAAATGGGATTTTTTATCAAATTCAGCATAAGCTTTATTGTCAAAACGATCTTCAGGGATATTTGATAACTGTTTTTCTCCTGATTGAAGATTTTTCCAAAATTGATTAACTCCTCGTCCACCAGGCAGACATACACCCATTCCAGCAATAACAATTCGATCGTCATTAAAATCGTAATCAGGATTGACAAATATTTTACGAGATAGAGGAATATATGAATTAAAACAAAACTCCTCAACAACAAGGTGATAATTAATCCCACCAAAACCATAGGAGCTGACAGCCGCTTTTCTTGTCTTATTTTCAGGGGTAATCCAAGGTTCTGGGTTCTCAATCACGTAGAGCCCTGTACCTGAAAGATCGTGGTTGTGTGAAAGTTTCTCAAAATTTGCGTTTGGTGGTAAAATTCCTTTTTGAACAGCAAGCAGAGCCTTAACAAGCCCAGCAGCACCAGCACCGCCAAGCAGATGACCAATTTGAGATTTTACAGAGCTGATGCCTATTCTTTTAAAGCTGCCTGCTTTTCCCTTTTCGGTGGGTAAATGAGAAGAATCACCTCCACTTGGGAGGATAGAAGGGGAGTTAACCGCATAAACTTCTTTAAGAGTCTGCAGTTCTGCCTGATCTCCCATGATTGTTGAAGTGCCATGAGCCTCAATAAATCCAATCTCATTTGGTGCAACTCTGTTATCCATATTTTCATAACAGCGTTTTAAAGCAAGAATCTGCCCTTTTACATTTGGAGCTGCAATAGCTTTTCCTCTGCCATCTGAACTTCCACCTATGCCCTTAATAACACCTATAATATTGTCTTTATCTCGCAAAGCGTCTTTCACTTTTTTCAGCACAAAAACTGCAGCACCTTCACCAAGAACAAAGCCATCTGCTCTCTCATCAAACGGAAACGAACCTTTTGCTGATAAAGCACCCATTTTGCAAAATCCAACAAATGATTCTGGTGCAAGATGAGTGTTGACACCTCCAACAATAACATGATCGCAATCACCAGAGAGAAGTTCTTTAATAGCAGTGTCAATTGCAGTAAAAGATGA
>JADFXA010000151.1 GCA_015233755.1 Desulfamplus sp.
TTTCGCCCTCGCCACTTTCAAAATAGTGAACTCCATGAAGGTTTAGAGATGTAAATACAATATTATCATATTCAAAGAATTTTAGTGATTCTATTTTATATTTATTTAATATATTTTCTTTTAATTCATCAAGATATGCAATACTTTCGTCAGCATATCTTGTGCAGTCAATAGTAAGAAAATTTATATCAATATCAATATTTTTTTCATAAATTTCTATAGAATTATTATATTGAAAATCAATTTCCTTAAGAAGAGAAATTTGTCTAACAGCATCAACCCCTTTCATTCCAAGAAAATCTGCGTAGACAACATCACCATTCTCAAATCCAATTCTTCCACACAGACTACCTCTCATAGAAAATTCCAATGCACCTGTATTATTGTCATTGGAGCAGATTTGAAGCAGACTGCCAAGCGAAAAAGTTTTAAGGGTTCCATTCAACATAAATCTTCAATACCTTATTCCTATTACTACTTTAATTAATTATAACTAACAATTACGGAAAACTTAAAATCATGAACTACTACCTTAAAAGAAACTTGGTGATATAAGATAGTTAGTTCTATTTAATAATTTTATATTGCCCCTCAACAGTTTTTACATAATCCCCCAATTCTTGACCATCTACTGGTTCGGCATAAACAATATAATCAACAAAAATAATTTTATAATCATCTTCCTTAGCTACTATTACAGCAAAACGTTTATCCTCTTGATTTGTTAGTGTAGCATTAAGGTTATTAAAGGAGCGTTTCTTATCAATCTGAATATTGCTAACCTTTCTCAGTACAGAGAATCCTCTCGCAAAGCCTACAAGTTTATTGTATGGAATAGTTGGCATTTTCAAAATTTTTTCAGACACGGGCTTATCACTTTTAAGAATTTCAGCAACATTGCCGTATGTTATAGCACATTGTTGTTGATCTATCTCAACAAGTAAAAAAGAAGATGTTGCACTTGTAAGCTTGACTTCATCAGAGGAAGTATGAGGCTTTTCAACATTCCCAGACCATTCTTGGTTTGAAGTTAAACTGGCTTCTTGACGTTCAGTTGCCGTGGCTTCAACCACATTGTCGGCAGATCCTATTTGACGAGAAAGAGGTTGTGCTACCACCTTACGTTGCGCTTGCTCAGGTTGAGGCACTTTATCAGTTTGTGAAATTCTATTCTGTAAAGCACGATTATGCTGTAAATTTGCCAAAGATTGATTTGATTGTCTAATCTGATTTACCTGTTGAGCTAAATTTGCTTGCTGAACTTGATTTGCCTGTTGAGCCAAATTTGTTTGTTGAACCTCTTCCCTCATCCTTCCAGAGTTTGCTTCAATTTTATTTAAACTTCTCTGGTTTTCTTCTATTTTTATATTGATCTCATAAAGTTGCTTATGGATAATTTTTTCAACGTAGGTCTGAATAACACTCAAATTGAATGCTTTAGTATGTTCAATATAATCACTGTCAGAAAGAATTTTATCTAAATATTTGCTTTTAGTTGTTTTATGAATTGATGTATCGGAAAAAAAATCCGCTTCTTCAAGAATTGTCAAAGCTAAACTCTTAATAGCTTCATTAGTTTCAAAACAACTGATAATATTATTTAAAACTGTCAGAAATTTTTTATCAAATGCGTCTTCAACTGAAATTGAGTCTGCATATTTTTTTACTTCCTGAATACCTGACATATTATCAACAAGATAAGGGGAGAGAATATTACGAAATAATTGATAATCCATACATCACCGTAATCTCTTTAGAAATGAAATAATAAGACCATTAAGCAATTAAGGTCTGGAATTTTATAGCAGGAATTTTAATTTAATCATACTTCAAATGGTAAGAAAGCTAAGCTTTTTAGTTTCCCATTTTATGTTTGTTTAAAATCGTCTTCTCAATAACAGACTTCACAGTCTCTTTTGAGATATAATTTACAGTTTTAAGTACATTCATTCCATTTGTAGCGCTTGCTGGAAAAGATTGCACTTTTAGTTCTGCATTTAAAAGTCGTTCCATATCCTCTATTGGTGAAAGAGGTATCATTTTCTCGTCAATATCTCGTTTATTCCATTGAAAAATTAACTTAACATCAGAAAGGCTCTGCTTATGATATAGTAGATTGCTTTTAAGATTTTCAAAGGATTCAAGATTAGCATCTTGACGTGATGTTAGAGAATCTGCAACAAAAACAAGGCCATCAACACCTTTGAGAACTAATCTGCGAGTTGCCTCATATTTTACCTGCCCCGGTGTTGTGTATAGCTTTAGTTTTAAGTCAAATCCATTTATTTTTCCGAGGCTGACTGGAAAAAAATCAAAGAAGAGTGTTCTGTCGCCCTTTGTGTCTATGGATACTAAATTGCTTATTTGCTGATTTCTGTTTTGTTGTAGCTTGTTATGAATAAATTCAAGGTTGGTGGTCTTTCCACTTCTGCCTGGACCATAATAAACAATTTTAATCTGTATTGTTTTGTCTTTCAAATTTACGATAGCCATTATAAAAATCCAATGCAAGCGGTTCTTAAATATTGTTCATCCCTTTCAACACGATTATTCTATCATCACTATTGTCAAGCAACAGGAGAAACTAAAATCTCCTATCTTTTAACTTCCAATTATAGAGACGATTTTTTGTTGCAAACTATTTATTTTAAGCCTTAGAAGACCTAAAGAAAGAAAAGGTTTGAAAAGAACAATCATAAGAATATCTTGTGTTATTTTTGCAAAATGGACATTTTCGTTATTTCCCCTATGAAAAAGTAATGAAAAGTTATCTTCCTTTATAAGATTAGCGATCTCTTTTGTAGTTGCATAATTTGCAGCAGAAAGTGCTGCGAGAGTATCGACATCAAAATCCTCTTCACCAGCTGTAAAAAGGGGGTTGCCTCCCATATCAGTTATCAATGCATAGGTTGCACCGGATTCCTCAATAAAATCCTGCAGAATTTTTTCAACCTTGGTTACAGTATCTTCTCTTATTACAGTATTCATGTCGATCCTCTATATAGTCTATCAAGTAAACAACAATACAAAACAATACAAAAAAATATATATCCAAAAATAATCAGTTAAAAACTATCTTTTTCTTAGCTGTTTTATCGCAAATGCCATACTAACTTTCATTCTTGCAAAGGCATCTGCTAAAACGCCAATTTCATCTTTTGATTCTATAGGAATTTCAAGCTCAAGATTACCAACACTTATTTTGTTCGCAATATCTGTCAACCTACGTATTGGATTAAGAATCATCTGGTTAAGAACCACAGATGCGGTAAGGGATACAGCAACAATAAGAAGGAGAGCTGTAAATATAAGTTTATACATTGATTTATTAAACTGCTCTAAGAAGAAAGCTGATGATAAATATACCTCAACGCTACCTATCTTATTGGAATCTTTAATAATACTTTCATCTGCTTTTATATAGCTTCCCTCAATTGAAGAGTTGTTTGATGTCAAATTCCAATCTTTATCCCTTTTGTAGCCGAGATAAACGACTTTACCGCTGCGGTCAATCAAATTAATAGAATAGATGTTATTATCCATCATCTCAGATTTAAGCGATTCTTGCAGTATTTCATCATCAAGTGACCAAAATGCTTCAACAAGGTAAACAGAAAGCCTTTTCGCAACAACCTTAGAGGATTTTTGAAGCTCACTCTCCATTTTTTGTTTCTCTGTGATATATGTAACCGCAGCAAATATACTCATAATAACTATAATTAATGGTATTAGAACAGCGTTTACCTTGATCTGAAGACGATTTGTCCAAGTTACCTGAATTATATCACGGCCAAATTGACCGGCCTGTGTTTTAGAAGAAGGTTCTGATGTTGGTTGTAGATTCGAGGCTTGAGATGTAGAAGAGTTAGGATTAGGATTTAATGTTGGAATTTCTGGCTTTTGAATTTTACCTTGATCTTGTATATTAAGATATGGATCAAGAGGATTAGTATAGCCACAGCTTTTGCAGGTAAATTTCGCATTTCCCGATTTTATTATCTTAGGATCAAATTTATAATTTTTCCCGCACGAACCACATGAAATACTAATCATACCTGTATCTCCTTAGTTTAATTTTCTATAAAATATATTTACCATAAATAATCGAGAGGAACGCGATGGACAATCAAAGTCAATATATACTTTTTGCTCATTTAAGAATAGTGTGAATATTTGCTATCAAAACTCCTAATCATTGTCAATAACAAAATCAGCAATTCTAATTTTGGAGCTTAGATAGTTATGGCACCAGGGTAAATGCACTTAAAAGATACTTATTGATAAAATTAAAACTTTTCTAAATATCATAATTCTGGTATCAAGGCCGGTCTAATCAACCTATACCGGAGAACTTGAACAAATGACTACGCTGTTATCTGAATTTGCACAAATACCTGATCCCAGAATTGACAGAAACAAACGACACAAGCTATTGGATATAGTGATAATAACCACATGTGCTTCCATATGTGGTGCTAATACATGGGAAGACATTGAATGTTATGGTCATTCAAAATATAACTGGTTGAAAACATTCCTTGAGCTGCCGAACGGCATCCCGTCCAATGATACATTCAGGAGAGTGTTCATTCTCCTTTCCCCTGATGCATTTAGAAATTGTTTTATTAATTGGGTTGAATCAATAAAGGAGTTGTTACCCAATAATGTTGTCTCCATTGATGGTAAAACGCTTAGAGGTTCGCATAACAAAAAAGATGGCAAATCTGGAATCCATATGGTGAGTGCATGGGCATCAGATATGAATATGGTGCTGGGGCAACTGAAAACTGAAGAGAAATCAAATGAAATAACTGCGATTCCTGAATTACTTGACCTTCTTGATATTTCAGGATGTATCGTAACTATTGACGCTATGGGATGTCAGAAGAGAATTGCAGCAAAAATCATAGATAAAGGTGCTGAGTATGTGCTGGCTTTAAAGAAAAATCAAAGCACATTATACAATGATGTAGAGCTTTTTTTCCAGGATGCTAAAGGCACTGACTTTAAAGAGATAACAAATAGTTACTATGAAACCACAGATGGTGATCATGGCCGTGTTGAAATAAGACGCCACTGGCTTGTTTCTGACATAGATTGGCTGGATGCCAAGCCCTTATGGAAAGGATTAAACTGCATAGGGATGGTAGAAAGAGAACGCCATATAAATGATAAAGTCACAAGTGAGACAAGTTATTATATTTTAAGCTGTCAATGTGATGGAAAAGTGTTTGCTGAGTCCGTACGAAAGCATTGGGGGATTGAAAACAAGCTGCATTGGAGCCTGGACGTCTCTTTCAGAGAGGACGAATGCCGGAAAAGAACTGGTAATTCCGCAGAAAATTTTGCTATGGTACGTCATATAGCACTAAACCTTCTGAAACAGGAAAACAGTTTGAAAAAGAGCATAAATACAAAGCGCCTTAAGGCTGGATGGGATGATACTTATACTGCAAGCGGTCATAAATTGAGTTTTTATATTCTCATTTTTGCTTTGATTTGTTAATGTGTGTTTATGACAATAGAACTTGAATTCACACCAGAAATAATAGAAGAGATAAACTATGAACGTTACCATCATCCTGTTCCGCTGGTACAGCGAAGGATGGAAGTTCTATGGCTAAAAAGCAATGGTCTTTCTCATTCGCTGATATACTGCAAGCGGTCATAAATTGAGTTTTTATATTCTCATTTTTGCTTTGATTT
>JADFXA010000152.1 GCA_015233755.1 Desulfamplus sp.
TATAGGGTAGATGTATTCTCCTTCTTTTATTAGACTACCTTGTAGTGATGGTTCATAGTATCCTGTAAACAAAACAGATAAATCAATCTCTCTGTTTTTTGCATCTAAATTAGATCTCGAATCATCTCTTCTAATTGTTGTATAGACGCTGTAATTCTTATTGATAAAATTATTAATCTCGTAAGATGATGGAGAGGTCTCTAAAAAATCAAGAAACCTCATTGAAGATAGACGCATAAAAGCTGCATCATATTTATCATTACCAAAATAGAACTTGGTCGATTTAGGAATTTTTCCATAGTAGATAATACTTTGGTTCAATGCCCTCTTTAATCCCTTTTTGCCATGAATATCTTTTGAAAAATCAGGGTATTGCTCTTTTGATAGTTTATGAAGTGGATAAGATGGGGTTATACCGTTAAAATATTCAATTGGCTTTTTGAATGCAGATGGCTCATAAGGTTGAACTCCCTCTTGCTGAGGCTCTATTTTAACTTCTTCTTTTATCTTTATTTTTGTTCTATCCCGCTCTTTGATTGGTTCTTGTACAACTACAGTTGGACTGCAGCCATTTATAAAAAAGCAGGTAATTAGAATGAGGATAGTAAATATAAAATATCGTTTTTTGCTTAAGTGTAATGCTCTATTTAGATTCAGTTTCATTATAGGTATCTTTTATAAATATCTTTCAGCAAGAAAATCTCCACTCTTACCACCTGATTTGCTTTTAAGGTGAATATCAGAGATTACCATTGCCTTATCATAAGATTTGCACATATCATAAATCGTTAAAGCTGCTACAGAAACAGCGGTCAAAGCCTCCATCTCAACACCTGTCTTTCCTGAAACAGATGCTTGAGCCTCAATAGTTATAGTGCTTTGAACATGATTAGGAAAAAAATCAACACTTACATGAGTTATATTCAATGGGTGGCACATTGGAATTAAGTCTGATGTTTTTTTGGCTGCCATTATTCCTGCAATTCTTGCGGTTTCAAGCACATTGCCTTTTTTGGTAGTTATGTTAATTATGTTTTCCAAAGTATCTGGTTTCATCTTAACTACACCACACGCTACAGCAATGCGTTTGGTCGTATTTTTATCATCAACATCAACCATTCTTACACTGCCATCTGCGTTAATATGGGTAAACTCTGTCATATAATTTGACCTTATCGTATTTTAAATTAACACATTAATCTATTGCCTACTTATACTCATACTCTTTTGAAGGAAAGATACCTCCTCTTACCTCATCAACATATTGCTTCAATCCTTGCTGTGCAACATAGTTGAGCTCTGCGAATTTTTTAACAAACTTTGGGACAGTTCTATTGCTGATACCAAGCATATCGTGAATAACAAGAATCTGACCATCACAATCAGAACCAGCTCCAATTCCGATAGTTGGAATCTCAAGAGCTTTTGTAATTTTAGCAGCTATCGGAGATGGTATTCCTTCAAGCACAACAGAAAATGCTCCAGCCTCTTGAACTTTTAACGCATCTGCCATAAGCCTGTCTTCATCGCGTTGAACTTTAAAACCACCCATTTGATGGACTGATTGAGGTGTTAATCCAATATGAGCTTGAACAGGAATAGAGGCTCTTGAAATGGCACTAATTACATCACAGACATCAGCTCCTCCTTCGAGCTTTATAGCAGAAGCTCCCGCCTCTTTTATAAATCTACCAGCATTTTCAACTGCCTTTTCAATAGATGTTTGATAAGACATGAATGGCATATCTCCTATTACCATTGAATATGAGCAGGCTCTTGATACCATTGAAGTGTGATATAAGATCTCTTCCATTGTAACTGCAAGTGTATTCTCTTTGCCCTGAACAACCATTCCAAGAGAATCACCAACAAGAATAATATCAATACCAGCAGCATCAACCATGCTTGCAAATGGATAGTCATAAGCTGTTAATGCGGTAATTTTTTTCCCCTCTTTTTTCATTTTATAAAGCGAAGTTGTTGTTACTCTGTTTTGCATGTTCTTCTCCTGATTTTTATATGGTTAATAGTTAACAGTCTCTACCATTTATTATGCTCATCTTCAATATCAATTACAGCATTTTAATTTTATGTCAGCTTTTCAATAAATTTAAGAGCTGACATAAAAAAGATAGACTAAATCCGACTATATACATAAGATTTAGTCATTGACTATAAAACATATATCCGAGTATAAAAGAGTCTTATTTTTATCGTCTTCAGTTTAATTGCAACACTATAAAGAAGGCAAATTTTATTTAAAATGGTGAGGAAAAATGATACAGACCATAAGAGGTTTTAGAGACATATTACCAGAAGATATAGTTATTTGGCAGGCAATTGAAAAGACAGCCTCAAAGCTCTTTGAAGATTTTGGATTTAAAGAGATTCGTATTCCAATTATGGAAAAGACGGAACTTTTTGCCCGCAGTATCGGAGAGACAACTGATATTGTTGAAAAAGAGATGTACACTTTTCCAGATAGAAAAGGCGATAAACTAACTTTAAGACCAGAAGCAACAGCATCGGTTGTTAGAGCATATATACAGCACAATATGGGTGCTTCTGACTCTGTCCAAAAACTCTATACAATAGGACCTATGTTCAGACGAGAAAGACCACAAAAGGGTAGATATCGTCAATTTTATCAAATTAATGCTGAAGTGTTCGGGATTGAATCACCTTATATTGATGCACAGCTTATCTTGATTTTAAATGAGCTTTTTAAGCGTCTTGGACTTTCTGAGCTTAAAGCCCATATAAACTCACTTGGGTGTAAAGAGTGTCGTCCTACTTTTCAAAAAGAGCTTTTAGGATTTTTAGAAGGCAAAAAAGAGCATCTTTGTGAGAATTGTTTAAGGCGTATGGATAAAAACCCATTGCGAACCCTTGATTGCAAAGTTCCTGAGTGTCGCGAGGCTCTGAAAGATGCACCTTCAACTCTTAACCACCTTTGCGATAAGTGCAAAGACCATTTTGAAATCGTAAAAAATGTGCTTACAGAGCAAAATGTAGAATTTACAGTTGACAAAACATTGGTGAGAGGTCTTGATTATTACTCAAGAACTACATTTGAAATTCTAACAACAGCTTTAGGTGCTCAAAGTGCAGTTGCAGGTGGTGGTAGGTATGATGCTCTTATAAAAGAGTTAGGTGGCCCAGAGACTTACGGAATAGGTTTTGCGATAGGTTTTGACAGACTCGCAGAGATTGTTGCCCAGATGATAAATGGTGAAGATGTTGAAGTCAAAGATGGTTCATCTACGACCTCTGAATTTAATAGTGAATCTGACTTTATGAATCTTCTATCTCCAAAAGTGCCAGATATTTTTATTATTCCACTTGGTGAAAAAGCAATTCGTCTTGCATATATGTGGACATCAGCTTTAAATATTGCTGGTATCAGAACTGAGACAGATTACAGCGGCAGAAGTCTGAAGAGTCTTATGAAACGAGCTGATAAATTAAATGCAGCAAATGTTCTTATTGCTGGTGATAAAGAAATTGAAGACAATGCTCTTGTGTTAAGGAATATGAAGACAAAAGAGCAATTTTTTATAACTACTGATAATCCTGTTGAGCAGATTGAAACGCTCTTAAATAGAGTATAACTGAATAAAATGAGGGAAAATTAGGTGGCAGATTTACTTGGAAATATGAGAAAAACCCACACTTGTGGGGATTTAAGAAAAAGTGATGTTGGCAAAGAGGTCGTTTTAATGGGTTGGGTGCAAAGACGCCGTGATCACGGCGGAGTTATTTTTGTTGATTTTAGGGATAGGGCAGGGCTTACTCAGATTGTCTTTAATCCTGAAATCTCCCAATCAGTGCATGAAAAAGCACAAGTTATAAGAAGTGAGTTTGTGCTTGGAGTAAAAGGCAAAGTTGTTGCCCGTCCTGATGATATGGTTAATAAAAATATGGATACAGGAGAGGTTGAGGTGTTTGTAAATGAACTCAAAATATTGAGCCATGCACAGACCCCGATATTCCAGATTGAAGATAGAGTTGAGGCATCAGAGATAATACGTCTTCAATACAGACATTTAGATTTACGCCGCCCGCAGCTTCAGAAGAATCTTATAGCAAGACACACTGCTGGAAGAGCTGTAAGAGAATATTTGAATGAAAGAGGATTTCTTGACATTGAAACCCCTTTTCTTACTAAAAGCACACCAGAAGGAGCAAGAGACTATCTTGTTCCAAGCCGTGTCAATCATGGCTGTTTTTATGCTTTACCACAGTCTCCGCAGTTGTTTAAACAGCTTTTGATGATAAGCGGCTTTGAAAGATATTATCAGATTGTCCGCTGTTTCAGAGACGAAGATTTAAGGGCAGACCGCCAGCCAGAATTTACCCAGATTGATATGGAGCTCTCATTTGTGGGTGAAGATGACATTATGGAGATAACAGAGGGTTTAATTAAAGAGGTCTTTAAAAAGGTTCGCAACATTGATATTGAGATACCATTTGAGCGTATTACATATCAAGAGTCAATGGATCGATTTGGTATTGATCGTCCAGATATGCGTTTTGGTTTAGAGCTGTGTGATGTTTCTGATATTGTTAAAGATGCAAATTTCAAAGTCTTTGCCTCTGCTGTTAAAAATGGAGGTATTGTTAAAGCTATTAATGCTAAAGGTTGTGGCGGAGCAGGAGGAGGGGCAGCAGATTCAGGTGCTAATGCAGGTATGACACGTAAAGAGATTGATGAGTTGACCTCATTTGCAGCAATCTACAAGGCAAAAGGGCTTGCATGGATAAAAGTTAAAGAGAACGAGTGGCAATCACCAATTGCGAAATTTTTCACAGAAGATGAAAAAAAAGCGTTAAAAGATCGTCTCAACATGGAAGTTGGAGATTTGGTATTTTTTATTGCTGACAGTGTTAAAATAACTAATGAGGCTTTAGGGCAGCTTAGAAATGAACTTGGAAGAAGGCTCAATTTGATTGACAGCAATGTTTATCGTTTTGTTTGGGTTACCCATTTTCCTCTGCTTGAGTATGATGAGACAGAAAAAAGGTATCAGGCTTTGCATCACCCGTTTACAGCTCCTCTTGAAGAGGATATGGATAAACTTGAATCTGATCCACTCAATATTCGTTCAAGAGCTTATGATATGGTGTTGAATGGAACAGAAATTGGCGGTGGAAGTATCCGTATCCACTCAACAGAACTTCAAGAGCGTGTATTTAAGCTGCTTGGTATTGGAAAAGAGGAGGCTCAGGAGAAGTTTGGCTTTCTATTAAATGCACTTGCTTCTGGAACACCTCCGCATGGTGGGCTTGCATTTGGATTTGACAGGCTTGTTATGCTTTTATGTCAAGAAGATTCAATTCGGGATGTTATTGCATTTCCAAAGACTCAAAAAGCAACTTGTCTTCTTACTGATGCCCCATCAGTTCCAACAATGGCTCAGTTGCAGGAGTTATCAATTAAAGTGTCAAAACTTGAAGAGTGATGGATAGATTTTATTTTAAGGGTTTTGTCAATTTGTTTTAAATTTTTATTCTTTTAGATTTGATAACTTTTAAAAAGTTGTCAAATCTATTCATCTATCCAAATTTCAAATTTTGCTGAATATATTTTAAAATAGGGATAATTAATTAAAGTCAGATATGAATGAAATATACCTTCAATTAAGGGAAGAGGCTCGAAATATTGTAGCATCTTTGCCCATTCCTCAATTTTATCAGCAGTTTA